>JADGPY010000111.1 GCA_017882205.1 Chitinophagaceae bacterium | reverse complement strand
GATATATTTTCGAATATCCGGATTACCCAAAAAACAGCAATTAGCATAGTTGGAACTATAGCACTCTTAATCAGGCGGGCCTTTTCGGGTGTCATTGCCATATAAAATGAGATCCATTTAATATGAGCCTGAACATAAATTAGATCAGGCTCTTTTTAGGTCAAAAATGCGGAATGGTTTTCAGGATTTAAAACCTTTTGGTTTTTTAATAGTGAAAATCCTTGAAATGTTGAATCCAAAGAAAATATCACCTTTAGTCCATTTACCAGTAGTTTCAGTAATAAAGGCGCGATCGAACATCGGTTGTGCATTGGTAAAGTGCAATTGAAAAACGTGTCCACCGGTTTCAATATCAATCCCGACGGAGAAGGAATTTACGTATGTATCGGCCGTATTTCCGGGGAGCAAATAGAAATACTCTGCATTTAACGACAGCCGTTTTGTAAGTTTATAACGGCCACCAAGTCCGACAGAATAAATATCGTTTTGTGATACAGCAGTATGCACCAAGTTTTTATGAATAAAAGTTGGCGTAAGTTGAAGTGATAAAGCATTTGAACATTTGCGGGCAATCAGCAACTGGTTTGTAAATGCCAGGCGGGAAGTAAAATAATTTTTACGGGTAGGGTCTTGTTTATATGACTCTAACGCGATACTTGAATATAACGATAAGGATACCGGCATAATACGTTCGCCACTACTTTGGCGCAGTATTTTAAGTTTAAATGAAGCATCATATGTCTTTAGCCAGGAACTTCGTCCAATGCCAACACTCAGATAATCATTCACGCCATAATCAAGACCAAGGCGGATGGTCGATTGATCGAGCCCGAAAAAATTATAGGCTCCGGAATTGACTGCCCCGAAATGATGCGAAATCATAAAAAGCAAATTTCCACTGGCAGGGTTTTCTATGGACTGACCATTTACAATGCGCGTTGTCTTGAAAGTGGCGTAAGCAAATTCTGTTTTTGGTTTATCGTCGCCAAGCATGTCCATCAAATCCTGTGCATATACATGTCCCCAAGTCATACTGAGGGAAAGAACAGCTAGTGCGAAAAGTTTCTTGGTCATCATTTATCAGTTGTTTAGTTTTTTCAATGCCACATTTACTTTAATTTCAAGGGACTCAGAAATATTATTGATAACAGTGTTAGGGATTTTGATATTGTAGTCACTCAGCATTACGTTAAATTTAGTATCCGCCAGGATATCCCCGCCTTTTACTTCAAGAGCACCTTTCACACTTACTTTTTGGGTAACATTATGGATAGTCAGATTACCTTCAGCCATAACATTGTACTTGCCTTCTTTGGTGAAGTTGATGTCTTTGATGTTTGTAATTTTTCCTTTGAAAATGGAATTTGGATATTTGTCCGATTCCAGGTAATTTTCATTAAAATGCTCTTGCATAAGAGCTTTTTCGAATTCGAACCCCCTGATCAGAACTTTAAAAACGAAATCACCATTAGAAATATCCAGAGCGCTGTTTACCTGGTTGTTATGTGCTTCAATTTTCTCCGCAGTTGTTTGGGAGAAGAAAGATATCTTCCCGTTTTTGGTGGAATATTTCTGGGCATTTGCTGCCGAAATAATACACAAGGATATACTAGCGACAATAAAAATGGATTTGACGGTTGCATTCATACAGAGATGTTTATTTAATAATTGAACATTTGCTGAATTTTATGTCGGTCTGATCATATCCCGAGCAGTATCCTTTGACCTTCAATGGAGCGTTAACCATAACTGCAGCAGTTTCCTCACTATATTTAGCCAGCATCTCGCACCGAATGGTCTTATCGCCAAAATCAGGATCAGGTTCCATTACAAATACAAGATATACAATTGAATCAACTTTATCTATTTTACTCAGGTTTCCGGTAATCTCGATAACCTTTCCAGTGTATAAGGAGTCTGAAAGTTTTAGCTCTGTGTTGTATTGTTTCCAGAGTTGCTGTGTGCTGAGTGTATAATCTGGCATCATATTTTCGATGTCGGCATGAGGCTTATTTATATAAAATTTCCAAACCAGCCCGGCAGCAATAACACCGATAACAGCAAGAATTGCGATAATTTTTAACCACTTGTTCATAATATTTGGTTTTTAGTAAAGAATTATGCTTTATTGCCTCCATCGACAAAAGCGTGATAAAGAATAATTTAATTATTAGGCATATTAAGGTTTTTCCACCGCTTAATTTTGGCAATATCGCAATCGGACAATTTTCCGCCGCCTTTTGGCATTGCTTCAGCTCCTGGGAAGTGATTTATGGATAGCCACACCTTATTTATATTAGCAACCAGTTCAGTATGGTTGTCGGTAATTATATTTCCACCAGGGGAAGCAGAATTATGGCATCCATTGCAGTTATTGGCGAATATGGGTGCGATATTAGCATTGTAAGTCACGCTAAGTGTATCGCAAGTGGATTGCCCGTTAGCAGGATAAAGGTATTCCTCGTTATCATAATAACATGAGTTCAATATGACGCTTCCCATGGGCAAAGTGAACACAAGAATCAATAAGCGAAAAAATTTCCTTTTAAGTACGTGGCGTTTCATCATTTTATCATTTTGTAATTTGTGCTAAAGTGCATTTGGAAAGAAAAGTCTGGTTTTAACTAAAACTATATCAACTGTGGAACTTATGGACAAGTTGTGTGTTGCGCATCCTGAAGTATCCATATGGTGATGAGATTTATCTGTGCGACAGAAAGCTGGGCGCGTGGTTTTGGAGGCATTAAAGTTAGTACAAAACCCTTTGCAGTAATAACGTTGTATAATTTGCTTTTGTTCGGATCCCCGGCTTTTACATAAGATTTAATAGTCTCGTAGGAAGAAAGATCGTGCAATTCACCACTGCCATCATGACAGCCCGACGAAGCACAATTGGCTTTTATTGCAGGGAGTACTTGCTGGTCGAAACATACCTGAGTAGTTCCGGGAGCAAGCACTGGTTCCTTGCGGCAAGATGTAAATGTGGCTGCTAAAATTCCCACAATAATAGCAAAGGTTTTGGAGGAAATTCTGAGTTTCATCATTGAAGTTTATTTTGATGGCCTTCCGGCTGTTATCCATTTTCTAATCTGCGTAATATAACAATCAGGCAGCAGAGCGCCATTTTGAGGCATTGGGGAGAAACCAGAAGCATGCGTTATAGCTCCATATAGTCTTCCGGTTGGGCCAGCAGCAGCTGATATTGTTGCATAATCTGTCAGCTGAATCCCGCCACCGGCTAAAGTTCCCGTATGGCATCCTTTGCAATTATCCTGGATAATGGGCCATATCGTGGCCGTATATGTGATAGTAACTGTATCACAGGGCATGTTATCGCAATGAAGATTTTTAGCACCTTGCACAATCCATTTATAAACCATCTGAATCTGATTAGTTGTAAGTGGGGCGTCGGGCGGTGGCGGCATAAAATTTTCTCCGCTATTGTTGGTAATGATTTGGTATAATTTACTTCCTCCAGGATTAAAAGGGTTAACGCCTCCCGTTTGCATAACATGATTATAATCGGTAAGGATTATACCTTCTTTATGGGTAACTACATCGTGACAAGTCGATTTTGCACAACTGGAAATGAGAATTGGTAATAAGTCCATGTTAAAGTAAACTGTATCAGGATTACATGGGATTCCTCCGGAAGGTATTGTGAATGTAGTGTCGGCAATCCATTTCCTGAATTGAGCAATATCACAAACCGACAGTTTATTTCCGTTCTTTGGCATAGCTGAATATCCAGAAATGTGTTCAATTGCTCCCATCAGATGACCATTCTCTGCGATCCTGGCAATATCTGCATATTTTGTAAAATCGATATTGCCTCCGGTTGTTGTGCTGTTATGGCAGATTACACACTTTGCCTGCAATATCGGATTCACTGTTCCATTAAAAGTAACATGAACCGAATCACAAACGGTTGTTGTGTCAATAGGTACAATAGGTTTGGCTATTTCTTCCGGGGTATGTTTACAAGCAATTGCTAATAGAATGAAAAAGCCAATTATTGTTATGAATGCAGGAAATTTGTTTTGCATAGCTAATTAATATGTAAAGATATGTTATTAATTGCTTTTTTATTGTTCTGTATTCTGAAAAAGATTCAAACTGTCTTCAAATTAATGACTTTCAAGTAATTAATTATTCAAATTCTGGAATGTATATACTTAATCATAAAATTTGTTAAATGCAGGATCGCGTTCGGCCTGGAGTAAATGTGTAAATCTGAATTGTACTACTTTTGAAATCAAATATCTAACTCAATCTTTAAAATAAGGATTATATGAGCATAAAAAATAAAATTGCATTTTTTGCCTTATTCACAGTTTTGTTATTCACGCAAGCGCATTCGCAAGCTCAGGGATTATCGCAGGCAACCAATCCGAAAGCTTCTATTGAAAAGATTGCAACGGCGATGCAGCTCATCAATTACTTTTATGTGGAAAAGGTAGATCAGGATAAACTAGCCGATGATGCTATAATCAATATGCTTAAGGAATTGGATCCTCATTCAGTATACATCAGTAAAAAAGAGGTGGATGAAACAAACGAACCTTTGGTTGGTAATTTTGAGGGTGTAGGCATACAGTTTCAGCTTTTTCACGATACGATAATGGTTATTTCTCCGGTTCCGGGCGGGCCGTCCGAAAAACTGGGAATATTGGCCGGCGACAAAATTATTCATATCAATGGAGCTGATGCTTTTGGTAGCAAGGTGACCAACAGCTATGTTTTGGCTCACCTGCGCGGACCAAAAGGTACGAAAGTTACCGTGAGTATCCTGCGTAAAGGACATAAAGGTTTGCTCGAATATACCATAACACGTGATAAAATTCCATTGAATAGTATTGATGCTACACTGATGCTGACACCGGATATTGGCATTATAAAACTTAGTAGGTTTGCCCG
>JADGPY010000110.1 GCA_017882205.1 Chitinophagaceae bacterium | reverse complement strand
TCCTGCCTGAAATATTCCTCACCTGAGTGTTCCCCACTTAAAATTACAAATGCATAAATACCCTGTCCTTTGATTGAATGAGGGAAACCAACTACTGCACTTTCAACCACACCTGTATGCATATTTATTGCATTTTCAACTTCAGCAGTGCCGATTCGATGGCCACTTACATTCAACACATCATCAACCCTACCGGTTATCCGGTAAAAACCATCTTCGTTCCGGAGGCATCCGTCACCGGTGAAATATAACCCCGGGTAGGCAGTAAAATAGTTAAGCCTGCATCTTTCATGATCTCTATAGGTGGTTCGTAACATCCCTGGCCAGGGAAAACGGATGCAAAGATTTCCAGTTACATTGTTTCCTTCAATTTCATCCCCTTTTTCATCTACCAATACTGGCTGAATACCCGGTATTGGCAATGTTGCAAAGGATGGTTTTTCAGGTGTTACACCAGCGAGGTTCGTGATCAGTATTCCTCCTGTTTCTGTTTGCCACCATGTATCCACTACCGGGCATCTTTCTTTTCCAATATTGTGATGATACCAGTGCCATGCTTCTTCGTTTATCGGTTCTCCAACTGTGCCGAGCACTTTCAAAGAAGAAAGATCTTTCTGATTAAAAAATGATTCCCCATAAGCCATCAGGCTTCGAATAGCAGTTGGTGCAGTATATATAATATTAACCTTGAACTTATCGACAACGTCCCAGAAGCGGCCTGCATCGGGCCACGTAGGAATTCCTTCAAACATCAACGTAGTAGCACCAGCAGAAAGAGGACCATAAACAATATAACTATGCCCTGTAATCCAACCTATATCTGCCGTACAAAAATGAACCTGGCCTGGCTGGTATTGAAATACGTTCACAAAAGTATAATTGGCGAAGACCATATATCCGCCACAGGTATGCACTACGCCTTTGGGTTTCCCTGTTGATCCGGATGTGTAAAGAATGAACAGCATGTCTTCTGCATCCATTTCCTCCGCCTCACAAATAGGGTTACCCTGGGTTTCTACTTTTTTTATCTCATCTTCCCACCACACATCACGCCCTTTGATCATACTAACGGGTGTATGTGTACGCGTTAGAACAATTACTTTTTTTATCGAAGGACATCGAACCAAAGCATCATCGATCACCGATTTTAAAGGGACCTGTTTATTCCCCCGGAACGCTCCATCTGCAGTGATCACAATATTGCAATCTGCATCCAATATCCTGTCTGCAATGCTTTGAGCGGAAAACCCACCAAACACCACGGAGTGAATGGCACCAATTCGGGCGCATGCTAACAAAGCTATAGCAAGCTCGGGCACCATGGGCATATAAATACAGATCCTGTCACCTTTCTTTGCACCATTATTTTTAAGCACATTGGCAAATTGGCTTACTTTAAAATGAAGTTCCTTATAGGTTAATATACGGTGATGTTCCTCGGGGTCATTACTCTCCCACATAATAGCTGGAGAATCCGATTGTGTTTGCAGCCACCTGTCAAGACAATTCTCCGTTATGTTCAATTTCCCATTTATGAACCATTTGATATTAGGCTCATCGAAATTCCATTCCAATACCTTATCCCACTTTTTCCTCCATGTAAAATTCTCAGCGATCTCAGACCAGAATTGTTCGGGCTGCTCAACACTTTTTTTATAAACATCATCATATTCTGACTTGCTTTTTATTTGGTAGGGATACATATTTATCGCTTTATAACACCAAGGTAAAAAATAGAATGAATATGAAAGGAAATTGCTTTTGGGTCTTAAAAATAAATCTTCAAATTCTCACCAGAAACATTGGTGACCATGTTGTTTACTATCGTTGCGGAATCCACATGATGCTTCGTAACCGACACCCTGGTCAAGGTATTTATATATATGTTACCACAGTCAGGATTAATGGTAAAGGGCTGGTTGGTATATACAAACGTAATGGTATCGGGGTAAGCAGTAAGATTAACAGATAGCTGGTATTTGGCGGAATCCAGTAATGGATTTAGCGGAAGGCTGAATTTGGAAATAGTTGCAACATTGCTGTAAATGGGAGAAGTAGAACCCAGAGGCTGCAGCGAAAAAGAGGGCGCATAAGCAACTTGTTCGATCCCTCCTGTTATATGGTAAAATCCGGATTTTTCATAAACACCTGTATTCACATCGCAAATGGTGTATGTATCCGTACATGAGAAAAAATGGACGAACATGATCAATCCAACAATTGTTTTGATAAATTGGCCCATACCTTTTTTGACAATTAATATGCAAAATACAAAATATGCCCACATCATCCTTACTTAGCATCAAAATGTCATTGCCTTATAAATGGTTTCCTGGATCTTTCCCCTTACATTCATTCTTAACAGCTTCCCCTGATCTGCTGCAGGCATATTTACCCGGTTACTTAGAAAAATAAAAACAATATTATATCTGGGATCAGCCCAAACACAGGTTCCGGTAAAGCCTGTATGACCAAATGTTAGTGGCGACACACTTTTTGCAGGGTAGGGCTCCGCCCTGGTTGCATTGTCTTTCTCAGGCTTATCAAAGCCTAGCCCCCTTCTGCTTATGGAACTATTATAGGAAGAAAAAAGTTTGATGGTCTCCTCCTGAATATAACGGTGTCCATTAAACGTACCACCATTTAACAGCATTTGCATAATTACAGCAAGATCATATACATCGCTGAATAAACCGGCATGTCCGGCAACACCGCCAAACATGGCAGCACCCGGATCATGTACATCACCATGTAAATGTTGCATCCTGAAGTAAGGCTCATTTTCAGTGGGTGCAATACGATCCAGCGTAAATCTTTCACGGGGCTTGAAACCTGAAGAGGTAAGTCCTAAAGGATCGTAAAATTGTTTTTTAGCATACTGATCCAGTGATTGCCCGGTGATTTTCTCAACTACCTTTCCTAAAAAGATAAAATCGTTATCACTATATACATATTTATTTTCAGGGCTCAAGTTACTATTAACAATCCTGGAGTACATTGTATCCTCCCAATCATTACGCAGGTAAAGATTCTCGGCTACCCTGAAATTAAAAGAATCGCTCCTTTGCCTTGAATAAAGACTGGCAAGTGGAATTTTGGTAACACTGTCAATTGTTTCCTTATAGAAAGGGATGTAGGCGATCAGTCCAGCCTGGTGCAATAAAATATTCTCAATCTCTAAGTTGGCCTTATTGGTTCCCCTCACCCATGGAAGATAGTCACCGAGCCTTTTCCTGATGTCCAGCCTCCCCTCATCGTATAACTGCATAACGCACAAAGTGGTCGCACAAATCTTTGTGACAGAAGCCATGTCATAGATCGTCTGAAGATTGACTGGCTGGCTCTTGTCATAATCATAGTGCCCGTATGCTTTCTGGTAAGCGATCTTTCCATCTTTTGCGACCAGAACCACACAACCCGGAATAGCTCCTTTTTCAATAGCATCTCCTGCTATAGAATCGATCATCTGCAATTTTAAAATGTCAAGACCTACTGCTTTCGGCTCTACCCTGGGAAGAGAATTACTGTAGAGATCAATTCCGCTACCAAATTTGTATTGATCGCAGACGGTCACCGGTAACTTACCTTTCGCTGCGATCTTACCTTCTAAAAAATCAACGGCTGCCATTTGAGTTATGTCATCATCCTCATAACAGGCAACAATATTCTTAGCACTACAAAAATTCTTGATAGCATATGGATTACCAAAAACGAAGGTGATGCTATTGGTTTGCTCTTGTAATTGTTTTATCAAACTAACCGCCGGATCACTGATATTAAAATTCCGTATAGGAAATCTCCCATAACCATGAAGCCCAATTACCACTGTTTTATAGCGGCTTTTTATCAGTTGCACAAGAGATAGAACCCGAATCGCATCTTGTTTATAATTAAAATAAAATACATCTGCATTGTAATCAGCCTTCATTCTTATTGAAAAAGCATTATCGGAACTTATACCAACCCCGATATAAGCAACTTGTTTTGAGGAGTCGCTTTGTTTCACATAAGATAATGGATAAAAACGATCATCACTTTTATCAAGTAATGTGATGGCGTTTTCCGCCACTAATTTTTTAATGTTAAGACTTTCTTTATTCAGATCTGCTGTAAGGTTTTTCGTGTTCACTGGTTTCAGCTTTGCAAGACCATATAAATATTTTACGAGAAGAACTTTTTTGCATTTTGTATAAATATCATCCCAGGTAAGTTTATTATTACTGATAGCTTCTTCAATCTTAGCAATAGTAGAATCAACATCAGCAGGAAGGCAAAGCATGTCGTTACCCGCAATTAATGACTGTGCACCAATGTCCCCACCAGGAAAAAATTTGGCCACTCCCTGCATCCCTAAGGCATCAGTAAAAGTAAGCCCCTGGTACCCTAATTCATTTCGTAGAAGCCCGGTAACATTATTTTTAGATAGCGAGGTGGCAGTATTCGGAGTACTATCAATGGCAGGAATATAGAGATGTGCTACCATAACACTCCCAACACCTGCATTAAAAATTTGCCTGAAGGGATATAATTCCAATGAATCAAGTTGTGCCCGGGATTTATTGATAACGGGCAGATCAAGATGTGAATCAACGGAAACATCACCATGACCTGGAAAATGTTTTGCTGTAGCCAGTACCCCGTTATCCTGCAGACCTTTCATGTATTGAATCCCATATAATGCAACCTTGTATTTATCTTCTCCGAATGACCGGTCATTGATCACTGGATTGTTTGGATTATTATTGATATCAACTACGGGTGCATAATTAACCTGTATACCGGCACGTTTGCATTGATCGGCGACTACTTTTCCATATTTATAAATGATCGATGCATCCTGCATAGCACCGAGCATTAATTGATGATTAAGCGGAATAATACTGTCCCACCTCATACCCAATCCCCATTCCGCATCAATGCACACCATGATGGGTGTTTTAGCAATGGATTGAAAATAGTTTAAGAAGTTGGCTTGTTTAACTGGCGATCCCTGGAAAACACATATTCCCCCAATATTGTATTTCCTGATCGCCTCTGTAATTTTCTGATCAAAGATTACTGTGCCCCCCTTTGTGATCTCGCTTTCACGTAATACCATCAGCTGGGTAATTCGCTGCTCATTTGATAATGTATTGAAAACACTATCTACCCAAAGTTGTGCAGCTGGTGTGACCCTGTATTGAGAAAATGAAAATGCAAAAGTTAAGCAGCTAAAAAAAGTGATCAACCATTTTATCATACAGCACGATTATAGGTTGCACAATTTAAGGTAAATGGTTGAATCTCTGAATGGGCAGGTAATTAATCTATGTGTTTTCTATGTGACTATGTGTCTATGTGGTTAACATCTAGTAGCTCTCTCATTAGGGTTTCAGGATGTAGCAGGTTTTGCCGGGCATCTTAAACATTTCAATACAGCGGGATATCGCTAATTTTACAGTCTAAAAACGCAGAACCAGTGCCGGATATTGTACAACTTTTGCCCGAAAATATTGCTAACCAGATTGCCGCAGGAGAAGTGATCCAGCGCCCTGCCAGTGCAGTCAAGGAACTTCTTGAGAACGCGATTGATGCAAGCGCTACAGAGATCAAAATATTTGTCAATGATGCAGGCAAGGCATTGATCCAGGTAATTGATAATGGACAAGGTATGAGCGAAACAGATGCAAGAATGTGTTTTGAACGTCATGCCACTTCCAAAATAAAAAATATTGATGACCTGTTCCATATCAAAACAATGGGGTTTCGTGGAGAAGCCCTCGCAAGCATCGCTGGTGTTTCACAAGTGGAGCTTAAAACAAAAAAAGCCAGCGATCCTACAGGCACCTATATTGAAATTGAGAACAGCGTCGTAAAAACCCAGCAACCAGTGGCCTCACCAACGGGAACGAGCATTGCTATGAAAAATCTTTTTTTCAACGTACCTGCACGTAGAAATTTTTTAAAAAGTAATGCATCAGAATTACGACATATCATTGATGAATTCACCAGGGTATCTATGTCTTTCCCTAATATTTTCTTCTCACTTACAACCAATGGCCAGGAAATCTTTCATCTTGACAAAGGAACCCTGAAACAACGCATCGTTCAGTTATTAGGAAATAATTATTCCTCAAAACTTGTAAGCGTCCAGGAAGACACGGATTATATGAATATCTATGGCTTTGTCGGAAAACCAGATACGGCTAAAAAAACGCGGGGAGACCAGTATTTTTTTGTGAATAACCGCTTTATTAAAAGCGCTTATCTAAATCATGCAGTTGTTAATGCATTTAGTGACCTGATACCTAAAGACAGCTTCCCTATGTACGCATTGTTCATAGATCTTGATCCTTCACGTCTCGACATCAATGTTCATCCAACGAAACAGGAAATTAAATTTGAGGATGAAAAGATTATCTATGCATTCGTTCAATCGGCAGTGAAGCACGCTCTTGCACAATTCAGCATTTCTCCAACACTTGATTTTGATCTTGATATTTCTATACAACAATCTGAAGCTGTAAGCATGCCCTTTACTGACGATAAAAAATCGGCTGCGGCTTCTTCATCACTGTACAAAACATTCACACAGAAACACCAGGCGCATTTTATTGAATCAAAAAGTGACCTTCAACACTGGGATAAAATACAAGGTCCTGTTGATGTAGATCATCAGGAGGTAGTTGCACCAGAGGCTGAAAAAGCTAAGGAAGTTGAACCCGGTTCTGCAATTTCCCAAAAGAATGAAACGGACCAGAAAAAACCTGGTGAGGAGTTAATACAAATGCATAACAGTTATATTGTAGGTCAAAATCAATCTGGTTTTATTGCTATTCATCAGCAGAATGCACATGAACGGATTCTTTATGAACGTTTTAATAATGCCATCAAGGGCAAGCCCATTCCTTCTCAACGTAGTCTTTTCCCCTCAGTTATAGAACTGACACATGCCGATGCTGTCTTGCTAAATGAACTTTTGCCAGATATGCAATTACTGGGGTTTCTAATTGAGACTTTTGGAAACAACAGTTTCGTTATCCAGGGAACACCCGGAGATGTGCTTCAGGGTAATGAAAAAAGCACAATAGAGAAAATGCTCGATCAATATAAACACTTCAGTAACGAGCTTAAATTTTCAAAGAGAGAAAAATTATTGCGTTCCATGGCCTGGCAGCAATCAATCCGCTCAGGAACAACCTTAAGCCAAAAAGAAATGCTGACACTCGTAGACAATCTCTTTGACTGCGAGATACCAAATGCCACTCCAAATGGTAAACCTACCTATTTAGAATTCAGAAAAGAAGAGTTGGACAAGATGTTTGGAAGATAGACAAGCTCGGTAGAAAATTCTGCATCCTATTTAGTAAACGCATACGACCTTAAATAACATAATATCTCTTAGCTAAATGACATTAGGCTTTAGCCTTGGTATAAAAAAACCCGACAATTTTCATTGCCGGGTCTGGTTTTATCATATTCTTAATTATATCTTTTGAAATTGCGAATAACAAACATGATTGCCGTAAATAACTCTCATTGTATATGTTCCAGGCAACAAAGTTTCAACATTAACAGTAACGATATTGCTTCCAATATAGCCCTGCTGATCTTTTTGTCCCACCAGAATATTCAATGAATTATAAATATACACGTGGATCATTTCAGAAGTTGTTTCTACCACGTTCACACTTATAGTGTTGTGTGTAGGATTTGGATAGGATTGCAGCGTACAAGCAGTATTAACCTGCCCTATGTAAATTACTTCGCAGTATTCTTTTACACAGCCTCCATAAGTTATCGCTCTCAGGCACACCCTATAGTATCCTGGCTCAGGAAATACAAAAACCGGATCAAACTGGTTAAGTACAACCGGTGGTATTGTAGATGCCGGAGATATTTTTGTAAAAGTCCATGTTTCTGATGTGATTGGATAATTGCTCTGACCATGGAAGTACAGCCTGTTAGGCATATTCGGATCTCGAACATAGCTGTATCTTACCCAAACATTATTACAACTAAAGCATAAACCAGTCGATATTGGTTTGCAAGTAGTAGATGCACATGTCAATGACCTGGTTACTGAAAGACATACTGTATAGTTCCCTGGCTGAGCATACACATGAGAGGTAGTGGCAGTGTTTGATGCAGTGCCATCCCCAAAGGTCCAGTGGTATTGCCATGTTGGGTTTAAATGGTCAGGAACAAAATTAAACTCAAGACAATTAGCTGTTGAATGGGTCAAACTAAATTTAGAAATATCAAGGCAATTGATTGGATCAAGCACTAAAACCTGTTTACAGAAAGTGCTATAACAGCCGGCACCTGAAGAAAGATTCAGACAAACATTATAAGTTCCGGCTTGCGCATAGGTATGATCAGGGTTCCATGCAGTTGAGCTGGTTCCATCCCCGAATGTCCATTGTACATAGGTAACAGTAGATGCCGGGTTACTTTGGTTAATGAAATGTATTTTAAGACTGTTTAAAGAATCAGCATGGAAGCTGAAATTGGCATTCAATGTACACGCTACCTGTGCAACTACTTGTTTACATATTTCCTTCACACAGAATGTAGTTCCACCTACAACATTCTTTTTCACCCGCAGACACACAGTATAGGTTCCGGGTGCATTGTAGACATGTATTGGATTTACATCCAACGAGCTGCTTCCATCTCCAAAAGTCCACCGGATTGAGTCTGTAGCCGCTAATGGTACAGATAAATTAGTAAAGTGGATTTTATTGATCTGAACGCTATCAGTAAACCAGGTGAAATTAGCTACGAGGTTGCAAGTTGGTGGAGGCGGAGGTGCAATAACAACAACAGACATGCAGGAAGTATCCCGGCAAGTGCTGTCACGGGTAACAATGAGACAAACATTGTAGGTACCGGCATTTGCGTATAGATGATATGCATTAAGGGTACTAGCTGAAGTTCCGTCCCCAAAACTCCAATGCGAGGTATGGACATCTCCCGAAGGTGTAGAAAGGTTGGTGAAATATATACCATTCCAGGTAGATGTTGAGGCCTGGCTACTAAAATGTGCGACCAGGGTACAAGGTATCGGTGTAGGAGGAACAACAACTACAGCCATGCAGGAAGTATCACGGCAACTACTGTCGCGGGTAACAATAAGACATACATTATAGGTTCCGGCATTTGCATACAGGTGATATGCATTTAAAGTATATGCGGAAGTTCCGTCCCCAAAACTCCATATCGAGCTATGTATATCAGCAGCAGGAGTAGAAAGGTTGGTAAAATAAATTCTATTCCACGTACCTGAAGCGGCCTGTGTAGAGAAATGCGCTACAAGGGTACAAGTTAATGGAGCATAGAGGTGAATCTCTGTTGTTACTGAATCAAAACAAGGGGGAACACCTGGGGGCTGATCGCGATACACGACATGATGTACAAGATAAGAGCCTGCTCCGGGATAAGTATGCGTAGGAAAAATGGCAGATGAACTACTACCATCACCGAAAGTCCAGGTATGATGGAATGTTAGCGTATCGCCCACCTGTGCCGGAGTGAAATGAACCGTGTAATTATTTGTTACAGAATAACTAAACTGTGCCGTACACGATGTGTTTTGGGCGTTGGATTTAAAAGTGAGTGCTGTAAGTGTAAGCAATAACAGCGTAATAAATTTTTTCATAAAATGATTTTAAAATGGTAATGTGGTTTCTCTTGTTGGTTGTAAGGGGTAGATACTGTGCGAATCAATAATGTTGCCTGATATTGGATAAAAAGTTTTCTATTGCTTTTCGAATGGGGGTGGCTCCTCCCTGGAAATCACCCACTAAGACAGAAAAAATCAATAATTTATTCTGTTTTGTTATCAAAAAGCCACTTAATGCCACGTGATTGCTTAAAGTGCCTGTTTTAGAAAAAATATAGCCGCTATCCCTTTTATATAAGGAACTTAACGTGCCGGTTCCCCCGGTTGGGAGGATCATTTTAAGCCTCTCAAGTCCAAAATCATTCTTCAATTTATTTAATATATATACAAAATCCATTGGGCTAAATAGATTATACCTACTCAAGCCACTGCCATCTACCCATGCTGGTTTTTGCGGTACATCCTTTAAATCATTCTTAACCAGGTAGTTGATCATTTGCTGATCATTCATGACCCCAAGTTTCTCATTGCTAGCCATTAACAACGTTTGCTCAGCGAAAAAATTATCACTTCGATGCATCATTGGCGTGTAAAGAGAATCAGCCGGGCGGGAATGGACCACCAAATAACTTCCCGGTGGTTGGCTGGTGGTTATACCAACCTCCTTACCAAGTGTATCTTTTAATAGGGTTAATCCCGATTCCAAACCATTAGTAACAAATGGAATTGAAATTACCCGCCTTTTTTCCTTCCCAAAAGTAATTTCAAACATATTCTCTGCCTGGCCACGGGTAACTCTAAATACTCTACTGCTGGTATCTTCACTGAATTTTACCTTCCAGCTTATTTCAGGCTCAGAAAATACAAGTATCCCCTCGTTGGACATTCTGTCGCTTTTATCAT
>JADGPY010000469.1 GCA_017882205.1 Chitinophagaceae bacterium | reverse complement strand
GTAGTAATACGGGAGTGGACAAAAAATAAAAATAGTGTTAGTGTTAATTATGGCCCGCTTACATTCTCTTTAAAGATTGATGAATATTATAAACAAATGAATAGTAAAGGATCTGCCATCGGCGATTCAAAATGGCAGGTGAGTGCAGATCAAACCAAATGGCCTTCCTATGAAATTTACCCCACAAGCATGTGGAATTATGGATTAGCATTAAATGATAAACGGGTAGCAGATCAATTTGAAATTATTAAAAGGCCATGGCCAAAAAATGATTTTCCTTTTACGCAAGAGGATGTCCCAATTTTATTAAAGGCAAAAGGGAAAATTATTCCTTCATGGACGCTCGATAAATATGGTTTATGTGGAATTTTGCCTCAAAGCCCCGTGAGTGTTGATACTAAAGTAAAAACCATTGAGCTAATACCAATGGGCGCTGCAAGGTTACGTATTTCGGCATTTCCGGTGGTAGATTAATTTAGTGAACCTCTTTTGTCCATCCTCGTGCCTCATAGTTAATACGAACTCTTCCATTTTTGTATATTTTAATTGTGATGAATATTATGTATAGTTATATAACAAGTGAGCATACACAAATTGGACTACAATTAAAGAAAAATAATTTGAGAGCAACTCTATGTAATACTCCCTCGTATTAATAAACAAAGTTCTACCAGGTTTTCCCCTATACAAATAGAGCTGGAGAAAATAATTGAATGCCAATTGCATTCAGGGCCTTGTATTTATTATAACATAAATTTATTATTATGAAAAAACTTATCAAAAAAACAGGGATCTCATTAACCATCACGTCTTTGTACTTCCTGATGATGACTATACATAGTTGTAAAAAAGACAATCCAATTGTTCTTAACCAAAGCTTTACTCAGGTAAGCCTGGTTAGCAGTAACGGGGTAACCGGAACGCGTACGGATGCAAATCTTGTAAATGGCTGGGGCATTTCTTTTAGCCCTACCGGCACTGCATGGATATCCTCAAACACTAGTGGCACCAGTGTTGTGTATGATAAAACAGGGGCTCAGAAACTGGCACCTGTTTCGATTCCTTCGCCCACAGCTGCATCTGGCGGATCTCCAACCGGCCAGGTATTTAATGGCACAACAGATTTTGCATTACCCGGGGGAAGTGCTGCCAAATTCATTTTCTCGGGAGGTGATGGAATTATTTCGGGATGGAACGGAGGAACTGCCGCGGTAAAAGTGGTTGATCGCTCTGCCACATCGATATATTTAGGATTGACCATGGGTGTAAATGGGATCAATAATTATTTATACGCAGCCAATTTCAAGGCTGGAAAGATTGATGTATTCGATAAAAATTTTGCATTGGTAGCTATGACATTTACAGATCCTGGTTTGCCAGCGGGCTACTCGCCATTTAATATTCAAAATATTGCTGGTCAGCTCTATGTAATGTATGCAAAGATCAACTCTTCAACCTTTGATGAAATAAAAGGATCAGGGTTTGGATATGTTGATATATATAATACTGACGGTTCTTTTGTAAGACGATTCGCTTCGGAAGGCCCTTTAAATGCACCCTGGGGTATAGCCCAGGCTCCGGCAACCTTCCTGGCGAGCGGTATTCCGGCTATCCTGGTCGGTAATTTTGGAGATGGCAAGATCAACGCATATGACCCATCTGGTAATTATTTAGGAAGCCTACGATCAGGCGGAACGGAGGTTGAAATTGAAGGACTATGGGGTATCAGTTTTGCGCCCACTACTGCAACTTTGGTTGATCCTAACTGGCTTTTTTATTGTGCAGGGCCAGCAGATGAAACCCAGGGATTGTTTGGGTATATAACAAAATAGTTTGAAAAAATAAATTGAATAGTTATACAATAAGCAGGGCCCTATGGCTCTGCTTATTGTTTTGTTATTAAAATAGTCAGGCAATATTTAAGCCCCCCACTACATTTATGATTAATATCGGTAGTTTAGGTGACCAACATCATGGACTGGTTTTTGATGCATTCCTATTTTGCATCAAAATTAAATTACTATGAGAAAGTTTCTTATTTCTATCATCTCTATTTTAATACTTATAATTTATTTACCGGAGACTGGACATGCCCAGCATTATAAGTTGAGGCAGGCTTCCAGTATGATGGGCATGAAATCTGAATCTACCATCTATGTAAAAGGTATGCGTAAAAGGACCGAAGGTGGGGGGATGATGGGAATGGGCAGCAATATTGTTACCATCGAGCAGTGCGATCTGCAGCGTACAGTTAAATTAAACGATAAGAAAAAATTATATTTTATCATCCCTTTTGCTACCGGAAATGAAGAAGTGATAGATGAAGATAACCGCAAAGAAGCCATTGCTCCCAAACAAAACAATGTTGCCAATCAAAAAGGAGGAGTTATTAATATGTGGTACAGCATTACCGATACCGGTGAAAGAAAAAAGATGTATGGCATTACGGCCCGGCATATTTGGACTTCTCAAAAAATAAAACCTTCTCCGGATGCCTGCAGCATGAAAGACAGCATATTGATGAAAACCGATGGCTGGTATATTGACCTGCCCCAGTTTAACTGCCCGGAGCATTATCGCCCTGCTACGGGTCCGAATGAAAAAGTAAAACCTGACTGCAGGGACCGTTTTATCACCCATCGCCGTGGCAGGGGAAAGCTTGGGTTCCCCCTTATTCTAACAACTACCATTATCATGGGTAATGGCAATTCAATGGAAACCAGCCTTGAAACACTTGAGTTCTCCACAATGAAATTAGATTCCATGCTGTTTGAAATTCCGCCCGGCTACCGTGAAGCTACAACCGAAGATGAGTTGCAGGATAAAGTAGATATAAAAGAGATGATGAGGAATAGGATGCCTGTCAATAATGAAAATAAAGAAGCCGTGAACAATGAAGAGAAAAAACCGGGCATTATCCGCATTGGTGTTTTTGCACCTACTGGTGACAACCAGGTACAGCCTGTTTTATTACAACAACATATGGTGGGAACACTAAGTAATGGCAAAGTAGAAGGCATAGCTGTAAGTAGCGAAGATGAAGCCCGCAAGTACAATTGTGATTACACACTCAACGCTGTTTTCACTAATATAAAACCGGCAGGCAAGCTCGGCGGTATTCTTAAAGCTTTAAAAAATGCAGACCCCAATGCCGCTTCTTCCTTTAATATAAAGGCTGATCTTGCACTTAAGGCGCTTAGGGACGGCACCATTCTTAGTCAACCGGCTGTAGATGGCAAATATGACGGTAAGATTGATGATGCCAGCGGGAAAGCCCTGGATGATGGCTGCCGTGTGGCGCTGAAAGCGTTGAAATAAATCATTATTGTATCACTACACCCCCGCTGATAGCCAGCATTCTCTTCATTGAAATTGCTGTAAGCAATATTGGGATCACTGGTGAATTCATAGGTGGAAGTATTAAAGACCTGCAATTTTGAAAAATCAATTTGCGAATAGCTAAGCCCGAAATCACTGCTGTGAAATAATTCACTCATATCGCAGCTAACATAAAAATCATTGTCATTGGCTGGGTTGATGGAAGGAAAAAATAGTGCGCCACCACCTCCTATGCCGCGTGGGGAGAAGGTGGCTGGTTGACCGTAGATGTTTACTATATATAAACAGAGAAAAATTATGAAAAGTGATCTTATTTTCATCGCTATGATGATTCTTAAGCCGAATATCAAATTTACTAAATCGAATAATGATTAGACGATACAAGACTCTTGTAATGAATGATGCTAAAAGAACACTATATGCTGTCTGGATCTAAAAAATGGATACGTACTCATTCTCTACCTTCGAATTTAACTGTTATTTGCTTTCTTTAACAGAAAGTTCTACACTTGCATTAATATATCAATATTCAGAAATACTTCCATCAGAATTGGCGGTTATGGAAAAAGTGACCACTCAATCCATGTCACAAAATATAAACAAACTTCTCGAACTTGGTTATATTAAAAAAACTTCGTCCAAAACAGATAAAAGAAAAGTGATAATAACCAGTACCACAAGCGGAAAAAAATTTTATTGAGAAAAGAAGACATGAGAGTCAGGAATGGCTGGCTCAGTCAATCTTTGAAAAAACTACGCAAAAAGAAAAAGAAGTATTGGTTAAAGCAATCAGGGTATTAACAAAGTTGGTTGATTTAAAATAAATGAACATCAATACTTTTAAAGCGTTTCGCAGCCGTAATTACAGGTTGTATTTTGCCGGGCAATCCATATCACTTATTGGAACGTGGATGCAACGTACTGCGGTGTACTGGCTGGTATATGCTCAAACCCATTCTGCTTTTATGCTCGGCCTGGCTGCATTTGCAGCACAATTCCCATCCTTCCTATTTTCTCCTTTGGGCGGCGTAGTATCAGACAGGTATAACCGCTATCGGGTATTAATTATCACACAAGCAGCTTCATTGATCCAGGCTACGCTGCTTACGATATTGGTTATGTTTACTACATATACAGTAGGGGAAATATTTATATTCAGCGTTGTGCTGGGTACAATCAACGCTTTTGATGTACCTGCCAGGCAATCCCTGGTGCATGAGATAGTAGGTAATAAAGAAGATTTACCTAATGCAATTGCTCTCAATTCATCTATGGTAAATTTAGCACGGCTGATAGGCCCTGCAATTTCAGGAATCGTATTAGAAAAGCTTGGTGCAGGCACTTGTTTTCTTATTAATGCTTTAAGTTTTCTGGCAGTCATCGCATCTTTGTTATTCATGAGGTTTCCGAAATTTATTCCTCAACCACGTGCCAAAAAAGTAATAATAGAATTTAAAGAAGGATGGAAATATTTAAAGCGTACTCCTTCCATTGGTTTTGTAATTTTAATGCTTGCTTGTGTCAGTTTATTAGTACTGCCTTTCAGCACGTTACTTCCAGTTTATGCCAAGGTTATATTTAAAGGAAGTGCCTCTACTTTTGGTTACCTCAACAGTGCTATCGGACTTGGAGCCATAGGGGGAGCTTTTTTCTTAGCCTCATTGAAAGGAGGTGCTGAATTAAAAAGAATTTTATTCATTAACCTGTTAATCTTTGGCGCAGGATTAATGCTGTTTTCACACATGAACAATCTCCCGGTTGCTTTGTTTTTTGCCATGGTGACAGGTTTTGGTATGATGTCTCAAACAACGATAAGCAATACTATTATACAAACGAATTCATCAGCTGCGATGAGGGGAAGGGTTATCAGTTATTTTGCAATGGCATTTTTTGGGATGCAGCCCCTGGGGGGATTATTTATTGGAACAGTATCGCAATATATTGGTGCACCTAATACTATTTTAGCCGAGGGAATTGCAGCTATAGTAATTGCTGTTATATTTTTGCCTTTTTTAAGAAAAGATATTTTGAAAGAAAAAGATAAAATAAAACTTGTAGAATTGGAAGACCCTACAGTCAATTCAATTCAATAAATAATAATTAAAACTTTAAAGATGGAACAAAACAATAATAATCAAAACACAGCACTGTTAGTGATGGATGTTCAGGGAGATACCGTAAAAATGTTAAAAGATAGTACGCCCCTCATCAATTCCATTAATAAAGTCATACAATCGGCTCGTAACAATAAAATACCTGTTATATATGTAGTTATCGGGTTTAGAAAAGGATACCCTGAAGCTAGTCCGAATAATAAATCTTTTTCGATGTTGAAGAAAGGAACTATGAATTTTGATACGGAAGAAGCGGCTAAAGTTCATGCATCAGTTGCACCACAGCCAGGCGATATTATTATAACCAAAAAAAGAGTGAGTGCGTTTACTGGTAGTGATTTGGAAGTAGTGCTAAGATCGCCTGGAATAAACCACCTTG
>JADGPY010000468.1 GCA_017882205.1 Chitinophagaceae bacterium | reverse complement strand
GTTCCCATAAAAGAACAATCGTATACAAAAATATTTTTAGCGCCTCCGCTCATTTCGCTTCCTATTACAAATCCTCCATGTGCACGATAAACGAAGTCATTTCTTACAATCACGTTTTCTGTAGGCATACCACGTTTTCTTCCTTCCTCATCCCTGCCGGATTTAATACAAATGCCATCATCACCACATTGAAAATTGCTTCCTTCTATCAATACATTTTTGCAACTTTCTACGTCTATGCCATCACCGTTCTGTGCCCATTCCGGATTTTTCACTAAGACATTTCTTACAGTAAGATCTTCACACATCAATGGGTGAAGGCACCATGCAGGTGAATTCTGAAAGGTTACTCCCTGCAATAAAACTTTTTTGCACCTGGTTAGTACAACGAGGTTGGGTCGGAGATAATCTTTTATCTCTTCATAGTCCTTCATTGTTTTAAGATCCTTTATACCATCGGCGGCATTTAGCTTTTGGCCCTTTCTTGTTTTCTCAGAGGGATACCATGTTTTTCCTTCTTCACTTACCAATCCACCTGAAGCTACTTTTCTGTTCCATTCACTTGCTGTTAAGCGATCTTTACTGATCATCCTCCAAACATCTCCATTGCCATCTAATACTCCCGAACCGGTAATAGCAATATTTTGCAAGTCAGTTCCCGAAACTGGTGACTGATTTCTAATTGACTTTTTACCCTCCCAATTTCCTTCAACCAATGGATACTGATCGAAGTCTTTGGTGAATTGTACAAGCGCGGCTCTTTCAAGATGCAGGTCTACATTGCTCTTCAAAACAATCGGACCAGTAAGCCAAAGACCTGCCGGGATCAGCACTACACCACCTCCTTTTTTATTGCAATCATCTATTGCTTTATTTATACTCGTTGTATTCAGCGTATTACCATCTCCAATAGCTCCATATTTAATGATATTAAACGTGTCCTTTTTGAATTGAGTTTGATGAATGGTAGGAAGGTTATTCCAGGAGTATTGTACACCCTTCTGCTGGGCGGAAGCTGAAATATTTATAAAAGCAAAAATGTTTGTTAGGGCAATTAGATTTTTTATTGTCATGATTATATACTTAGGTTTAATTATCTACTCCGAAGGCACCCATTCATTTTTTGCGGAAAATATATTCTTCAATGTATACTCTTCCGCTTCAGCCTTTGTTAATTGCCTGGACCACTTCACTCTTGAAGAAGTATTTCCACCAGGGCCCGAACTATTATACTCAGCATACAGAACTGTTTTCTCATTATCCGGGTTTCTCCAATTATCCCAACCCTCTTTCAAAATATGCCCACCCATCACTGTATTAATATAAACTGTTTTAGCATAGGGCCTCCATGGACGACCAAGAAAAACTTTCTTTGCTGCAGTATCTGCAATTAATTTACAATTCAAAAATACATATCCGAATTTCTGCCCTGGTCGTGTAGAAGCTGCAGCGATATATGAATTTACCAGATTCTTTATCACACAATTTTGAAATACCGCCGTTGCTTCTCCGAAAATAAAATCTGTAGTTCCTTCAATATAGCAGTCCTTATAATATTGCCTGCTGCCGCTCGTAGCTGTATATAATGTATCCTGGTTCCCAAGTAATGAACAATTTTCTATTATGCATCTATCTCCTTCCACATGAAGTGCAACTGCCTGTCCTACCCTGCCTGCGGTATTTTGAATGGTAAGATTTTTGGCGGTAAAATCATTCCCTTCCACTAACACTGTGTAAGAAGTAAATGTGTTGAATTTATCTTTACCAACTGCATCATTACCATTTTTGTACAGTTTGCCTGAGTAATCACTGTTGGTAATTATAGTGCTGTCTTTATTTTCACCGATAAGTGAAATATTGGTTTTCCAGGAAGGAATAACCAATTTCTCATGATAGGTGCCATTTTTTATATAAATCTTTACCTGTTGCTGCGAAAGATCACGGACAGCATTTACTGCTTCCTGGATCGTTTTATAATTACCGCTGCCATCCTGCGCTACTGTAAATGAAGTTGGATATACAGGTGCCTGAGCAAATGAGGATGTTGCACCCAAAACAAAAATATATAGTATTAATTTTTTCATTTCTTATCCTTAATGTTAACCTCAACCTTAACCTCAACCTTCCGCCTATTATTTCTTCGACGGCAAAGGCGGCCTTATATGATCAGCAAGCCCTAAATGCAGTTCCCTGATCTGTGCCAAAACAATCTCAGCTATTTTACGGGCACCAAGTTCATTGAAATGGGTATCATCCTTATGGCCTTCAGGATAATTCGGATGTTCTCCCGGATCAGTATAATTGAATAACCATTTTGAATTTTCTGGTCCAAATTTCTGTAGCAAATCCATGCTCTTTTCATCTAAGTCAATAAGTGGAACTGTCAGGTTTTTTGCCACCTCTCTAACAGCATCACTATACAATGGATGCGATTCTTTTATAAGACCATTTGCATCGAACGTTCTTCGTGCTACCGGGGTGATCAATACCGGTATGGCTTTTTTACTGCGGCTCTCATTTACGTACCTGGCAAGGTTAGCTTTGAATTCTTCAGGTGTTGTATAACGTCCAACCTTTTCTTTCCCTTCATCATTGTGACCAAACTGGATCAAAACATAATCACCTTCTCTTAGATTGTCTACAACAGGCTTCCACAATCCTTCTTCTATAAATGACTTCGTACTTCTTCCATTTTTTGCACGGTTATCAACTATTATTGTTGAATCAAAAAAATATGTAAAGGGCATTCCCCATCCTGTTTCAGGAAAGGCTTTTACTTCTTTATTGGCAATAGTGGAATCTCCGATCAGCCAGACTTTTGTATTCTTTGGAGGCCCTAAAAATGAAAAGAGTAGTATCGAATAAAATAAAAACTTACTATTTATTTTCATTGAATAAGATTGAATTTTAGAAAATATAAGAGGAACCTTGTTGAGGCTCCTCTTATTATTCAAGTGATTTTCGTGCCCTCTATTCAATTACAATTGTTTTGGTGAGTTTTACATCACCACCATTGTTCAATTGCAGGTTATAAGTTCCTGGTTTAACCGTAGAAGGTAATTGTAATGATTGTGATGATGAACCTCCTTCGGATTTTATTTGATCTGTAAATACTTTTTGGCCTGATGAATTGTAGAGGCTTACGCTATAAGTTCCTTTAACAATATTAGTCAGTTGAAGATTTACCTGGCTCCCTTTAACAGGATTCGGAGAAACAACCAGGGCAGGTTTGCCACTGCCGATGGTAATCTTCATTACAGAAGTATATTTTACACTTTGATCCCTGTCAACAGCTTTGATGCGATAAAAATTATTTCCACTTATTGGATTTGCGTCAAACCAGGAATAATTATTTGTTAGAGTAGTGCTAACTTGTGCCGGTACAATTCCTGCTGTAAAGAAAGAGTTGCCATCTGATGACTTTTCAACAATATATTTATCAGCATTCTCATTAGCTATACTCCAGTCAACCTGTACCCCATTGTTTTTTTGATAAGCTTTTGCATTTTCAAATGAGATAGGTAAGGCTACAAAATTCGCAACTATAAAAGGTGAAAAGGCAATAAATCCGCTTGCGGTAGCAACATATGGAGATGCAAGAGTTCCGGCACCGGTTACTGTTGCAAGATGTGCTTCGTAAGTTGATCCTGTCCAACGTAAGATACTAATGGTTTGAGCCGGATCAAAACCAGCGGCTTGATC
>JADGPY010000467.1 GCA_017882205.1 Chitinophagaceae bacterium | reverse complement strand
GTTCCTGAATCATTGAGTATTTTCCAGACTTTATCAGAATCAGAACCGGTATCTATGATGGGTCAGCCGCCGATTGTATGGGACAAAGCTGAAGGATTTCAGATTTACGATAAATGGGGCAACATATGGATTGACTGGTCGTCAGGGGTGTTGATCACCAATGCTGGTCACGGACGAAAAGAGATTGCAAAAGCTCTCAAAGATATAATCGACAGGGGACTTCTTGCCACCTACGTGTTTATACATGAAAAACGTGCAGAGCTGACATCAATGCTTCAGAAGATAGCTCCTGATCCTTCGAATTACCTGGTTTTCCTTCTCAGCACAGGAAGTGAAGCAACAGAAAACTGTATTAAGCTGGCAAAAACTTATGCCATAGAAAAACATGGCAGGCAAAAAAAATATTTTGTTTCGTATAACTATGCATTCCATGGAAGAACTCTTGGAGCACAACTGGCAGGAGGTTCCCCAAAACTGAAAACTTGGATAGTTGATGAAGGAAAAACATTCATCCAGGTGCCATTCCCCGATGGTTATAAGAATGAAAACATATCATTTGATCTCTTCCTCAGCACCCTTAAGGATAAAGGTATTAAACCTGATGAAATTGCCGGTGTAATGGTTGAATCATTCCAGGGTGTCGGACCCGATTTCATGCCTGATGAATATGCTCAAAAACTGGTAGCATTTTGCAAAGAACATGATATTATAACCATTTTTGACGAGGTTCAGGCAGGTTTCGGACGTTCCGGTAAAATGTTCACCTATGAGCATTATGGAGTTAAACCTGACCTTATTGCCTGCGGTAAAGGAATATCTTCCTCTTTACCTATTTCGGCTGTTATCGGAAGAAGTGATATCATGAGTCTTTATGCTCCCGGATCAATGACCTCTACACACTCCGGTAGTCCTTTACCAGTGGTGGCTGCAATAGAGAGCCTTAAAATAATACAGAAAGAAAACCTGGTGGAAAACTCCAGAAGGATGGGTGAAATATTAATCCCGGAACTAACCAGGATCAGAAATAAGTATCCGGAAATTTTAGGTTGTATCCATGGAAGAGGTCTCGTTGCCGGTATACAGGTTGTTAAAAAAGGAACAAAACAGCCCGATTCCGATATGGCTCTTAAAATAAATGAAAAGTGTTTTCACAAGGGCTTGCTTATGTTTGCGCCTGTAGGTATTGCTGGTGAGTGTTTAAAAATTGCTCCGCCATTAATTACCACTGAAGAAGCATTAAGAGAAGGAATTAAAGTGTTCGAAGAGGCTTGTGATGAAGTTTTAGGAAAATAATCAAATGAATAACCTGAAATCTATGAATACCATTGATATAGTTATTATTGGCGGAGGAATGATCACCTACGATTTATTGTTACCATCTGTATATCATTTACAACGAACGGGTTATGTTAACAATATTAAAGTCTGTGCACTTGATTCTGCTCCTCTGAAGGCCTTAAAAAACAATAAGGAATTTTCGGAAGCCTTTCCTGGTCAGGATTTCGAAGCTTATCCTTCAATTTCTGAACCTGAAGAAAAGAAGTTTCCTGATCTGTATAAGGAAGTAATAGCTAAGATGAAGCCACGTCAGATGGTTGTTGTTGCTATGCCTGATCAGCTTCATTATCCTGTGGTGATGGAAGCACTGAAAAATAACCAGCATGTTCTTTGCGTTAAACCATTGGTGCTTAAATACGAACAAGCTGCAGAGATAGAGAAAATTGCCTATAATAAAGGACTATTTGTGGGAGTTGAATATCACAAACGCTTCGACCGCAGGTCTTTAATGGCTAAAAAAAGGTGTGAATTAAAGCAATTCGGTGAATTTGTAATTGGTGAAGCAAAACTTATTGAACCATATTACTACAGATCGTCAAATTTCCAGAACTGGTTCACATGCGATAAAACAGATCCATTCGTATATATTGGCTGCCATTATGTTGACCTTGTTTACTTCATTACCGGATTAAAACCGGTTGAAGTTTCTGTATCAGGAATCAAAGGAAAATTTCCGAATGGCAATGAAGGATACATGTGGGCTAATGGCAGGATCCGTTTCGAAAATAATGCTCTTTTATCGGTAATTGATGGTTTGGGCTATCCCGATCAGGCTGCAGGCAGTAATGAACAAAACCTTCAGATGTTCTTTGAAGGACCTGGCAAAACCGGAATGATCAAACATAATGATCAGTTCCGGGGAGTTGAACACTCATATCTCGAAGGAATTGGATGCGGTGGATCACATTTTAACTATGTAAGTCCTGATTTCTATAAACTTGTTCCGTGGGAAAACGAAGGATATAAGCCCATAGGATATGGTTTTGATTCTGTTTCTGCCTCCATAACAACGGCATATAAGATTGAAAATGAAGTACATAAATTATCAGAGTCTGACTCGCTAATTAAAAGAAAGGAATTGATCAGAAATGTTGACAAGAAGGGAATTATTGCCACTCCTGCCAACAGCTTTATTAATGAGTTAGTTGTCGAAGCTGCCAGAATTTCAATTTTAAATGACGGAGATGCCGTAACGATTGAATACGGGAAAAAACCGGGTGTAAAGATCAGAAAATTGGGATGATTTATGATTTATATGAATAAATAGATACCTTTCGCTTGAAAATCAATTTATTTATCCCATCATGAAAAAAAACAATTTGCTTCCTTTACTAGCTATGATGATTGTTATTGCACTCTCCTGTAAAAACACACGCAATGAGTTTAGAACTATCAAACCTGAGGTTCTGAAAGATAAGATTGCCGGCGGCTGGGCGGGCAAGATGGCAGGTGTAACCTATGGTGCTCCCACCGAATTCCGGGCTCTGGGCAAAATCTATGAAGATTCCATAAGCTGGAAACCATCTGATATAAAAGGAAGTTTGTGGCAGGACGATATCTATGTACAGCTGACCTTTTTAATGTCAATGGATAAATACGGAATTGATGCTCCTGCAAAAAAATACCAGGAGATGTTTGCGAAAGCCGGATATCCGTTATGGCATGCCAATATGCAGGGAAGAAAAAATTATTATGACAGTATCTTTGCACCGGCATCGGGAAGTCCTGAATATAATCTCCACGCAGATGATATTGATTTTCAGATAGAAGCAGACTATATTGGGTTTATGTGTCCGGGAATGCCTCAGACCGCTTCGGGTATTGCTGAGAAGATTGGTCATATTATGAACTATGGAGATGGCGTATATGGAGGCATTTTTGTAGGAGCACTCTACTCTGAAGCATATTTCGAGTCTGATATTTTAAAGATTATAGAACATGCACTCAAATCTATTCCCTCAGAAAGCGACTACTATAAGATTATTAGTGATGTAATTAAGCTTCATCAGCAATATCCATCTGACTGGCAAGCCTCATGGAAAGAACTGGAAGGTAAATGGGGAGATGTTGATATTTGCGGAGCAGGTTCACCATTCAATATTGATGCGAAGCTGAATGGAGCATATATTGTAATTGGGTTGTTATATGGGGAGGGTGATCCTGAGAAAACTCTTGAAATAACTACCCGTTGCGGTCAGGATTCCGACTGCAATCCTTCAAATGCACTTGCTGTACTGGGTGTAATAAAAGGATTCAGTGGATTGCCAGAAAATATGCAGGAAGGAGTAAAGGCAATAAGTGATTCAATTTTTATCAATACCACTTATTCATTTAATTCGGCGGTCACCAGCACATACAAGTATGCCCTGGATCTGATTACAAAAGATGGCGGGAAGGTATCTGATAAAAATATAATGGTTAAAACCCAGTTACCTGTTGCCCCAAAGAACGAAGTATCTTTTCCGAATGTTGTATTTGATAAAAGAGTGTCGGTTTTTGAAAAAAACGGATGGATATTTAAAGGAAAATGGAAAACATTTGAAGATCCTTCAGTGAGTAATAACCTGGCGAAAAAACAGTCGATGTATGCTGAGAATGCAGGCGACGAACTTGTGATTGCTTTTTCCGGAACAGGAATTTCAATTGAAGGTAACTGGTTTAAAGATGGAGGAAAAGCCGATATATATGTGGATGGAAATCTTCATCGCAGTATCGATACCTACTATGATTTTGCAAATCAGCAGCATACGGCAAGTATCTGGCATGTGCTTAATCTGAAACCCGGAGAACATAAGGTCAGAGTGGTAGTTAAAGGAGAAAAACGCCCTGAATCAGCAGGGAATAAGGTATATATCACTTCAGCCATTATATTCAAAACCGCCCCTAAGAAAAGTGATACGTATAAATATTCATTCGAAAAATAAACCTGATAAATTAGATCACATATCAAGTTATTCGTTCTTTAAACTAATTTCAATTTTTTTTATTTATTTTTTAACCCACCCCTTCCTCCTCCCAGGAGGGGATCTTTGGGGCAAATTTTTTACTTTTATTCCAGTCATGGCTAGATCTTCGCTTTGACTTTTAATTTTTAACTTTTAACTTTTTAGATATGTTTATACCACAAAGTTATTCACTGGCAATTATCCTCTGCGTTGTAACAATGCTATGCTGGGGATCATGGGGCAACACTCAAAAGCTGGCAGGCAAATCCTGGCGGTTTGAATTGTTCTATTGGGATTATGTATTAGGGATTTTTCTGTTTTCACTGTTGCTTGGGTTCACCCTAGGGAGCAATGGCGACAATGGCCGGGGATTTATTGAAGACATAAGACAGGCTGAACCGGGCAATATATTTAATGCCATTCTGGGAGGTATAGTCTTTAATGCTTCCAACATCCTGCTTGTTGCTGCAATGGCAATTGCAGGTATGGCAGTGGCATTTCCTGTAGGTGTTGGAATTGCGTTGGCTTTAGGTGTTATTATTAATTATGTTTTTGCACCACAGGGCAACGCGACCTGGCTTTTTGGCGGAGTTGCTCTGATTGTTACTGCAATTATTATTGATGCAAT
>JADGPY010000466.1 GCA_017882205.1 Chitinophagaceae bacterium | reverse complement strand
CCTTTCCATTTTTCAATGATTCAGCATTAGCAGCTACCGGGTTTTTCATCTTTGCATTTTTATCAGGAACTACCCAGGGTTTTTTTGTCTGGAAGCCGGTAATAATGCTAAAGGTTAAAACAGTGGCAAAAACAAGAGCCGTTGTTAATAAGAATTTTGTTTTCATTTTTTTTAATTTGTTGATTGATTAATACTTTATGGATCAAAGTTAAATTAGAAATTCCACAGTCTTGTAATATTAAAGCCAATTAAAAATTGTCCTTTTGTAAAATCATTTTGATTGAATACCGTATTATTCTGCGGCAATATGCTGCCATAGTTTCCTACAAATACTTCAAAGTCGTGACCACTAGATCTCATCTCCAGTCCGATACTAATATTAGGATGCGGGTTATTGGTTGGATTTTGGGTAAGCGGTTGATCATAGTTAGCAATTATAGCCGTTTGCGGAGATATTTTATATCGCCCGGAAAATGAAATTGCGAAATTGTCATTTTTCATGAAAGGCCGTACTTTTCCTGCAGAATCAAGGTAACCTTCGAGGTTATTGAAATGTGATAAACTTGGACCTACCTGTATTGAAAATTTATCCGAGATTTTTCTTGCGATTAGTAACTGGTTAAAGTAGCTGAAACGATCTGATAAACTTGAAAACAAGGTGGTGGCGTCCTGCTTTCTTGTATCCATAACTGCATTGGCAAAATACGTAACACTTACAGGCATGGCATTGTCTTTTGTTTGTTTTAGCAGAGCATATTTTACATCCCAGTCAACCTGCATTCTATCGTTTGATGCACCAAAGCCAATCAGTAAATTTTTAACAGGCACATAGCTAAAACCTAATCTCATATTTGCCCCTGCAAAAAGACCAAAAAGATCCCGAAACCCATTACTTGCGATGCCAAACCTGTGTTGAATAGCAAATTCAAAAGTTCCCTTAACGTCCACCATTACGGTTTGATTATCTATTAAATAATTCCCTTCGAAAGTATTTTTTACAAAAGATTTCTTTTTAACCACAGGTTCAGGTGATGTATTATCAACCTGGGTTGAATCCTGTGCAACTAACCCGAGGCTCACGAACATTAGTAAGCAAAACGCTATACTACGTATCGTGGTAAAATATATATTCTGTTGTTTCATAATTTTTTTTTTAGTTATTTTTAGCGCCTTGTTTAATCCAGGCAAGTATTAATGCATTTATATTTGAAGGATTGTTAGCACTGCCCAGAGGCATGGTTGCAGATTTTTTTCCTGTTAGCCATAAATACACATCGCTGCCTGCGGGATTTGTGAGATTAAGATAGTTTCCGGTCACTAAAGCATTATACGCAGTTGCATCCGATAAGTTAGGTGCAACGCTTCCGCTGTGACATCCGCTGGTTGCGCAACTTTTAGAAAATATTGGTACGATGGTTTTAGAAAATTGAACAGTCTCGGTTATTGCCGGAGAGTTATCTATAATGACAGTTGTTGTTTTGGAACAACCAGCCATCGTAAGAACAAGTGCAGCAATAAATAACAATCCTATTCCAATTAATATCTTTGACATGATCTTTGTTTTTTTGATTATTAAAAGAGCAGCCAACTACTATTTCTTAAATGTTAGTGTTAAATTCGGTTGAATACCGTGCTGGTAATTTGAGTTATTCCAAATAGCTATTCCGAATACCTGGTCTTGCAAGCTGGAAAAGTCAATATCCTGGTTTAATACATCACTGGTTTTCAATGCACGTTTGTATTCAACGATCCACCCTGTACCTGTAAACACTGCAGCTCCGGTAATATCTGCTCTTCCGCCTATTAATGGAACGCCAATAAGAGATGGGATTGAATTCACTGCAGTAGGACCTGAAGCGGGATCACCAGTTCTTTGGTAATCTGTACCTACATTAGGATCGATTGTTGTGCCATCACTTAAAGTCAGCACACCTGTTGAATCTACCTGAGTAACTTTTTTCGCATTTCCGCCTGCAGTATCTGCTACTAAAATATAACCGGCACTTTTAGCTCCAGGGACCACCCAAATGGGGACCGCAACAGATGCACCAGTACCATTTAATTTTAAATTTTGCGAATTACTAACTTCTCCCTGTGGTGGAGACACAGTATAATTTGGTCGATTTGGCCAGGTTGCAGAAAAAGTACCATCCGGAGCAATACCATCTACGTGTCGTCCATTTCCATTACCGCCTGTAACGTTGGTATAAGTTGGACCACCAGCCCAATCCTGGTAGTTATCATCCATAAAATGCAGTGATGCATCTTTACTCATATAACCTAAACGACCCCACCACATATCAATTTTTTCAGACACGCCATTAGTGTAGTGATTGCCACTTGCATTAGCTGTATAAACTGGTGGATTTTTAGAATAATCCGTATATGGAGTAAATATGTGGCAACTGGCATAGCAAGTTTGCGAGATGAATTTTGGTGTTGAATTATTAATGTTCCAAAGCATGGCAACTCTATCTTCACCCCAGCCAGCTCTTGATAAAACCCCGTTTGCATCATAGGTATTACTTGAAGGTTCTTTTGACCATCCTGTTTTGCCTGTAACAT
>JADGPY010000465.1 GCA_017882205.1 Chitinophagaceae bacterium | reverse complement strand
TGGAATTAGGTGGGTGTACGAAATACCCAGTGCTCCGCTTTTATCAAATTTCTTAACCGCGTCAGGAAATACTTTTTGTAACTCCTGTGCAAGAAATCCAAATGTCATTTCATCTGTAAGCTGGTCTTTCATTTTATAGCTCACCGGATTGAGTTCCATTATCTTTGGAAGAACAGCCTGTAGGGTATGAATATCTTTTTTATAATTCTTATCTGAGATGTTTACATAGTTACCAGTAGAAGGATCTATATAGGATACTGCTACATTAAGAGCCGTAAAATATAACCTGTAATTTGGGTTTCCACCGATCCCCATTTGCCAATGGTATTCCCCATTGCCAAAACTGTTTATTAAGTATAACCATAACGGAAAGTCTGTGGCAGGAGTTTGTGCAAGTGTTAACCGGCCAAATTGCATGGCCCCCATTCCGATACCCATATTGCCTGCATTAGTTATGTTTACAACAGTCTGGTTGCCATTTACCCTGAATTGAAAGCCATTAGGTGTACTGGGAACAGCGCTGCTATTGTAGACTATTCCACCACTGGCTGCGTTGTCAGCCTTACCAAATAAAATACCTGTTTCATTGATATTGGGGCTTAGCAGGTTGATATATGTGTTGGTATTGCCTTCAACTGCTAAAGGCGAAAAGGGGGATGAATTGCCAGAGCTTCCGCTATAAATATGCAATCTTGATAGTGGATTGACTGTCCCTATTCCTACCCTTCCATCTCCGGCGAGGGATAACACATCGCTGCCAGTACTATTAAAAAAGTTTAGACGGTCATTGCTGTTGGCTCCCGCATCAATAAAAGCTGCTATATCCCAGTAACGGTTATTGACGTTGGTATTTGCATTCGTTAACCTGGCCCTCACGAAATCACCTGCATTTGACTGGTTGATCCTTAATTGTGGAAATGCAGACCCATCGGATGATTCAATATGCAGTTTTGCAACAGGCGAAGTGTTACCAATTCCTACATAGCCGGAACCTTTTATTCTTACTACCTCATTGAATGATCCGCTGCTGCCGGAACCAATACCGATATCGGCGCCAATACTGTTAGAATGGATTTGGAATAATCCATTTTGAACACCAAATCCATAATTGGCTGCAGCTGTACCATTCATGGATATCTTTTCTCCGAAACTATTATTGAACGTCAGGGGCGAATAAGGTGCCAGGGAACCAATGCAAACATTGCCACTATTGTCAATAATCATTCTTGTTAGGTTGCCATTGTTCCTGATTTGAAATCCATTGGGAGTGCTTGCATTATTATACATAAGTACACCATTTGCCGGGCTACCCGGTTGGCCAAATAGTATGGCTGTTTCATTGGCCGCCGGACTCAATAAATTTATATAAGTATGGCCATTATTTTCCACAACCAATGGTGAAAAAGCAAAGGGTGTTGCCCCTGATGCACCATTAAAAACATGAAGTTTGGTCAATGGAGTAACAGTACCTATCCCAACATATTGTGCATCGGCAAAAAATGCAGGAGCAAGCAATATCAGGAGTAATAATTTCTTTTTCATTTTATTTTTTTTAATGATTATGCAACTATTGTTTCGCTGATTTTTCAACCAACTTTTATTAAATCATCAATTTGTTTTTGGACCAGTATTGTGTCTACGAAAAATTGATTGTACCAGCCTGGTAAGAAGATCAATTGTTAAATATCGTTGATTGCATCATTATTTGAATGTTATTTCTAATAAATCCTCAAAACAACGCCCTCAATGATGCATGCCCTGTATGTATAGTCCTCGTATCCCCCGGCTTGCGCCCTTCATATTGTAGGTTTAATTCAATATTGCCCGCCAATCTTTTTGTAAACTCAATATTCCACAAGTAATTTTTTCCCGGCAACAATCCGTTCAGTATCACATAACCAACAGTGCTGTTTGCCGGCCCACCGTTAAAGGAAATATTATTATAAGTGACACTGGCATTAACAGTACTTCTTGATAGCACATTATATTTTAATTCGGTTGTAAACGCATTATTAACTGATGTTTCATGTTGGCCGATGGCATTTTTTTTATTTTCATAATCATATACAAGGCTAACTCTTAAATTACTTCCATGAGTATAACTTATCGTAGGTTGTATTGTTGCCTGGTTAATAGTATAGTTACGGTTTGAAAACTTGGGAGTGTTCAATTCATCCCTTATAAATTTATTGACCAGATTTGTTGAAATTGTCTTGTTAAGGTTCCACCTTCCCCTAAGAGTGAAATCACGAAATGTCCTGCTTTCAAAGCCATAAGAAAGCAGAGATTTAGTATTGGTTAGCCGATGAGTAACGTCTACCCCCCAACGCGGACTCGTTCGATTAAAATAAAGAGTATTAGATAAAAATGAAGTCAATGATATTAATGTGCTGTCAACAAGTTTCTTACTGAATGGATTGAACTGAAATATTCCTGTTGAGATATCCTTTTTACTTATCTGGAGGGTGGAGTTTGTATTGAATTTAGAAATGATTTTTTTGATCTTGTTTGTACTGCTTTTTATTACTGCACGTGGATTCACATCAACACTATAATTGAACTGAACATAATTTGCTTTTACATAATCATTCGTTGGTGTAAATACCCGTATGTATTTTTTCTGGTCAGGATATATCGCTATCTCAAATTCATTCAGTTCAGGAATACCGTTTCCATTGTAATCATTCCATGTGTAGTCTCCCTGGCCAGCAGGTACTTCAACATAAGTGTACTCGCGCTTTTGCTCCTGCCCTGATCCAAGTTCATATAAAAAGCTTCCGGTAAAAAGCCCCTTCCATGCATTAACATTATATTCAGCCCTTCCTAATAAAGTTTCATCAGCCTTCTGGGTAGTAAGTGATGAATTGATAATATCCAGCTTCCTTAAGGTGATATTGACTTTAAATTGCTGATTCTCGTTTTTCAACAGTTCGGAGGTTATAGACAAGTTGTAACTTTTATCTCCAGCACTAAGGAGTTTCTTTATAGGGAATTTATCAGTCCTTGTAAAATAAGTAATGCCCCAATTATTCTTAAGATGTTCAGCAGATTTAATATATACCTGCCAGCTATCATACGCAAAGCTCAACGGGTTAAGAGTATCAGCTACTTTGTCAGTGATCATATCATGCTCAGCATTATAAATGGCACCTACCTGGATATTCCCAAATTTGGATAACTGCCTGGAGATATCAATAAATGGTCTCAGGAAAGAACCTTGCTGAGTATTGCTGTTAAAGTTCGTAATATTAAACCGATCTGATATTTTCCATCCTTTGTACAGCATATTATTTTCGATGGATTGACGCAGACCATTGTAATGATCACTGCGGCTGTAATCCGTGAGCTCATATTTCACTCGATTATTCTTTGAATCACTAAGCTGCAAGGAAGTGCTTACCAAATTTTCAGTTGCATTAGGCACGTCGAAAGGCAAGCTCCAATCCCTGTTAAACTCAACATTCCGTAATCTTTCTAAAGGAGTAAATAAGTCCTGAACATATTCGTAATTCACATTGGCTAATAAAGAGAGACCGCCTTTGGATTGTCTGAAAATCTTACTTTCATTGCTGTATTGAACTTTAGCAGCAAAGCCCTTATCGTTGTATTTATCTTTGCTTGAAAGAGTGTTTACATCATAATTGCTGAGCGCCAGTTCTGTTTTTATTTTCGAATGAGCAGAAATCGCATATTCTAATGCCGTGCTTATAACCTGGTGTGTTTTAGGAGTAATTAGAAGAATCGCTGGCTCATAATCACCATTGGGTATGCCATTGGCATCGGGCTGAATCCATTGATATACCCGCCCATTTGCATTCGTGCTGGCAACAATATAATTTCCCTTGCGCTGAGCTACCTGCAGAAAAGCAACATTGTACAACAAATCGTTTTTATTTACAGAATAAACAAAAACAGAATCGTGACGCCCATTGTAAAGGGTATCTATTTTTTTATACAAAATCTTACTTACATCAAAAGTATCCGGGGTAGCGCTTGGATACGTAGCGCTATCTATTTTATCTCCGATCGTGGAGAGAAACTGTTTTTGCTGTGCATCAAGAACCTGGTTGATCGAAGAATTCTTTGCGTCTACATTGGAAAACAATGCAACACTTATTTTCAAACGTTTATTGATCGTAATCTCATCATCTCCATATATTTGCGAATTCAGGAAATTACGATCAGCATATTCAAACTCCACTTGCACACGAGTGTCTTTTGTAATAAGGTGTTTAGGGGTGAACGTTATTTCGGCGGTATTGTAGTTGATAACATAGTCCTGATCGTCTCCTCTTGTCATTAATTCACCATCAATGAATACACGTTCAGTATTTGCCAGCACAACAAAATATAATTCATTGTTCGGATTACTAAGTCTGTAAGGTCCCTGGTTTCCTTCAAAAATAGTAAGTGCATTTCGGGTAAATTTTCCTTTTGCGATGGCACCACTTACTAAAAGTGAATTGAATGAATTTTTTCCAATGCGATTATCGGTCTGGAAAGATGCACCTTGCAGGCGTTTGTAGAAATTTAAGAAGTAATTGTTACTTTTCCGGATATCAATATCTCCGAAGTTTGCCTGCCAGCCATGTTTCTTTATTTGCATAAAAATCCGATCAAAGTCACGCAGATCCTGTGTATTTCCTTCCGGTTGGATAGGAATATTGTTATCACTGATAGCGGCAGTTAATTCAAGGCTATCACCGATGAAACCATTTAACTGGAGATTCAAACTGGAGTTGACTACGGCATCCTGGCTGTTACCAAATGATATTCCCCGACCAAAGCTCCCACTATAGTTCATATTCCCAAAATCAAACAGTTTTCCATTTGAACTTTGATTGGTATTGAAAACAAATGGCTTCTCACCATAGAAATTAAAACGGATGCTATCATAGTTCAAACCATGAACAACCGGGTTAAGCTTATACGGAAATACACGGTAGACGATGAATACTTTTTCGCTTGAGGGCTTGATCTTCCATTTAATTTTAGCATTTACCTCATCAAGATCATATCGAGAAGAAGAGACATTTACAATAGTGAATGATCCCGGAACCACACTTAAACTATCGAACTGTATAATATTTTCTTTGGTCCCAATCGACTTTCGTCGAAGGTTTGAAAGTGAAGATGGTTCTTTTTGCGCTGAAACGACCAGAAGAGACAATAAAAATAAAATCACCAGATATAACCTGCGTTGCTTCAATCCTTTTTTATTAGTAATGCTTAAAATTAGCATTTATTGTGTAGTAAGGACAGAGAGAAACACCTACTGGCTGCTTTTAGCCACAAAGACACTAAGACACGAACTTACGCGAAGAGGGCCTTCATGTAAGTTGGTGTCTTAGTGTCTTTATGGCAATTCCCTTATATTTTAAATGCTGGCCTCATCTGATAACCCCGCACTAAGATACTCCCTATTCATCCTGGCTATATTAGCCACAGATACCCCTTTCGGACATTCAGCCTCACAGGCATATACATTACTGCAATTCCCAAATCCTTCCTTATCCATCTGGGCAACCATATTTAGCACCCGGGTCTTCCTTTCCGGTTCACCCTGGGGCAATAATGCAAGCTGGGAAACTTTTGCGCTTACAAACAGCATAGCTGATCCATTAGGGCAGGCGGCAACACAGGCACCACATCCAATACACGAAGCTGCAAAAAATGATTCATCCGCTCTATATTTTTCAATGGGCAACGTATTTGCGTCAACAGCATTCCCTGTGTTTACAGATATGTATCCTCCGGCCTGGATGATCCTGTCGAAAGCATCCCTATCAACCACCAGGTCTTTTATTACCGGAAAGGCCGCAGATCGCCAGGGCTCAACAACAATTGTTTCTCCACTCTTAAAAGCACGCATGTGCAACTGGCAAACTGTATTTTTTTCCCATGGGCCATGTGCTCTTCCGTTGACATACATGCTGCACATGCCACAAATACCTTCACGGCAGTCATGATCAAAGGCAATAGGATCCTTGTCTTCACTAATCAGTCTCTCATTCAAAACATCAAACATTTCAAGAAAAGACATTTCTGATGAAATACCTTTAACCTCGTACGTCTCAAATCTACCTTTCGTTTTGCTGTTGTTTTGTTTCCAGACTTTCAATGTTAGATCCATGTTATAATGTTCCATAGCGTAATTATAAGTGCGTCAAATTTTTTTATAGTTGCGATATTCAAAAGGTCGCCATCCAAATTTTTCCTGCAAATAGTAAAGAACTTTGTGTTTGGTGTTCTTAAATGATTTTTTCTTTATATCATAATCAAAATTCCAGTCTTCATTCGATACCCGTTTATCCATTACTGCAGGATGGGTACCTCTAAACAAATCAAGGGTATCAATTTCTGAATAGTCAAATTCAACTCCCTTTCTATTATATTCTTCTTCTACTTTCTTTTGTTCTTCATCCTCCCGCCAAAACCGGCTGATCTCCATGCTCTTTGTCTTCATAAATACCGGGTTCTTTACATATCCATAGTGATATACATAAGCATTTATTTCCTTTACTTTCAACTTTCGGTTCATAATTCGAAATCCTTGCGCATCCCGATATGAACGTACATTGATGTTGTTACGAACAACCCTTACCTCCCTCGCATACCAGGTTCTGCCATCTCCAACATATTTATAGCTTCCATAAAAATGAAGATACCTGAATAACAATCCTTCCACCTCTTTAACATCTTTATACTTCTTCATGGCCTCCCTGATGATGGGTAGATATTTTTCATGTACTACCTCATCAGCCTGCAAATAAAACAACCAATCCGCATCCTTTGAAACCGCATCCATTGCTTTATCGGTTTCCACTGCCAGAACCTTACCACCTTCACGCAAACTCATATCCCAGCTTGAATGCACAATTTTTATTTTGTCTGAGTCGATTGATTGTATCAACCCCAGGGTATTGTCTTCCGAATTACCAACACTAATGATAAATTCATCAACAATTGGTAAGATGGATTTTATGGATTCCACTACAGGATAATCATATTTCAAAGCGTTTCTTACAAATGTAAAACCACTAACCTTCATCACTTATAACTTCTTTGTGTTGGTTTAACCACATCAAATGCCAATTCCTCTTTATGTAATTTTTCACCACCTTCCGCGTATTCCCATGCAGATACATAACTATAGTTAGCATCATCTCTTTTTGCTTCTCCTTCTTCTGTCTGCATTTCTTCACGGAAATGGCCACCACAACTTTCTTTTCTGTCGAGGGCATCCATACACATCAGTTCGCCAAGTTCTATGAAGTCTGCCACCCTGCCTGCTTTATCTAATTCAGGATTCATTTCATTGATCTCACCTGGTATGCGCACATTACTCCAGAATTCAGTACGTAAGGCCCTGAGCTCTTCAATGGCAGACTGCAAACCTTTTTCATTTCTTGCCATCCCGCATTTATCCCACATGATCTTTCCAAGCCGCTTATGAAAACTTTCGACTGACTCAGAGCCTTTAATATTCATTAGTTTTTCGATCCTTATACGCACTGCATTTTCAGTATCTTCAAAAGCAGGATGGGTTGTCGGAATGGTGGCTGTTCTTATTTCATCAGCAAGGTAGTTTCCAAGTGTATAAGGGATCACGAAGTAGCCATCCGCCAAACCTTGCATCAATGCTGAGGCTCCAAGCCTGTTGGCGCCATGATCACTGAAATTAGCTTCTCCAAGGCAGTACAAGCCTGGTATGGTTGTCATCAGTTCATAATCTACCCAAAGGCCACCCATTGTATAATGAGCAGCTGGATATATGCGCATGGGAATTTCATATGGATTCTCACTTGTAATTTTTTCATACATCTCGAAAAGATTGCCATATTTTTCAGTGATTACCGCTTTTCCAAGTTTCTCTATTGTCTTATCATCAGCAGTCTCTAAACCCTGCTTTCCCAATTCAATCATTCCATAACGCTTTATAGCATCTGTAAAGTCAAGGTAAACAGCCATCTTCGTGGTGCCTACCCCGTAACCTTCATCACATCTTTCTTTTGAAGCACGTGATGCTACATCCCTGGGAACAAGGTTTCCAAATGCAGGGTATCTTCTCTCGAGGTAATAGTCTCTTTCAGTTTCGGGAATATCAGTGGGTTTCCGGTTGTCACCCTGTTTTTTAGGCACCCATATCCGTCCATCGTTACGAAGGCTTTCACTCATTAGCGTTAGTTTGCTTTGGTGATCTCCGCTTACCGGAATACAGGTTGGATGTATTTGTGTAAAACAAGGATTTCCAAAGTATGCCCCCTTTTTATGTGCTTTCCATGACGCGGTTACATTACAGCCCATTGCATTGGTGCTTAGATAGAAAACATTTGCGTAACCTCCGGTACATAATAATACAGAATGACCGAAGTACCTTTCCAGTTCTCCGGTAATCAGATCTCTTGCAATAATTCCCCGTGCTTTCCCATCTATCATCACTACGTCAAGCATCTCATGCCGGGAATACATCTTAACATTTCCAAGTGCGACCTGCCTTTCGAGAGCACTATATGCACCTAACAAAAGCTGTTGCCCTGTTTGACCTGCAGCGTAGAATGTTCGTTGTACCTGGGTTCCACCAAATGACCTGTTACTAAGCAAGCCTCCATATTCTCTCGCAAATGGCACTCCCTGGGCCACACATTGGTCAATAATAGATGCACTTACTTCAGCAAGCCGATAAACGTTAGCTTCACGGGATCGATAATCTCCACCTTTTACTGTATCATAAAATAAGCGGAATACTGAATCCCCATCGTTTTGGTAGTTCTTAGCAGCATTAATTCCTCCTTGAGCGGAGATACTGTGAGCACGCCTCGGACTATCCTGGAAACAGAATGCTTTCACTTTATAACCCAGTTCTCCCAATGCGGCAGCAGCAGAAGCACCGGCTAAGCCGGTACCGACCACAATAACTTCCAGCTTCCTTTTATTCGATGGGTTTACTAACTTGACATGACTTTTATAATCCCGCCATTTAACTTCTAAATCACCTTCAGGAATTTTTGAATCTAAGCTCATAATATATTCAATTTCAAGTTTTTACCTTTTGCCATTGCCCATTGCCTATCTCACTCAAACCATTTAAAATAAATTGCTATGGGCATCAATGCAAATAGCAAAGGAACAATGATCGAAAATGCAGTTCCGAGGCCTTTAATGATGGGCGAGAATCTTTTATGATTGATCCCAAATGTTTGAAAGGAACTTTGAAATCCATGCATTAGGTGCCATGCAAGAGAGATCATAGCCAATACATAAACAATAACTACCCATGGAGTTTGAAATACCGTCAGCATTTCCGCATATAAATTATGTACAATCTGGCCATTGTATGTAGCAAGAGGTGTTTCTTCCAAAGAATGAATGCCAAGCAATCCACCAAATCTTGAAGGTGTCCAGAAATGGTATAGATGTATAATCAGAAAAATAAGAATCAATGTTCCGAGTAAACCCATACTCCTGCTATACCAACGGTTGTTTGAAGGAGGGCTTGTCATCGAATATTTTATTGGGCGTGCTTTCCTGTTTTGCGCCCACAAAACCAGGCCTTGAACAATGTGCAGGATCAATCCCAGGAATAAGCCTATCTCCATTACCCGCACAATCCAATTGGTTCCCATGAAAAAGGCCCAGTGGTTGAATGTTTCCCCATTATCTGAAAAAACGATCATCCCATTAAGGGTGCAATGCACTATTAGAAATAGAATAAGGAATAATCCTGTAAATCCGACCACGAATTTTTTCCCAATCGAAGAAGTGAAGAACTGTTTCCATGTCATAAGAGAGAGTTGATAAATAACCAATTTGCAAAAGTACTGCACGAATAAGGAAAAATTACTTTTATTTATGGGGTTATTCTTCAGGAATGAGGAAAAATAAATTTTATCTATGGCGTTAGCCATAAACGGTTGGTAGAATATTACAGTTTGCATAAAATATGGCGCTAGCCATATCAGGTTGGTAGAAAGCTATAAATCCAATCTTCTTAAAATCACATTATCAATCTGCGTAAAAACAATATCTGGTTTAAGGGTACGCCATTGCGGCAATGACATAAGTTCAATATAATGATGGAGCCTTGCCTTTTTAAAATCGTATTGTGTTTGTTCCGGCATATTTAAACAAACGATCCAGCCACCTTCATCAGTCACCTCTTCAAACCACTCTTCATAATAACTACTATCGCTGCTATGAAAATTTAAGACGTTTTCAGCAATCAATATATATTTTGTAATTCCTTCTCTCAGTAACGAGTCTATTACATCGCGCTTGAGAGTCATGATATCATTTTCAATAGCATCATTCCATTCACCAATCATTTCAATTATCACATAATGTGCCGCGTAATCTGCCATTAATACTTTTATATATAATGTAGAACTACCGAATTCATCCCATTGTGGATGAATATAATAATTATACACCGTTAATGAAAAAACAAACTCGCTGTACTCACGGCCAAAAAAAGGTGATCGCTCATCCTCCTCGGATAAATATAGGTATAGCCAGTTATCATATGGTTCAATATTCTGCAGTTCGGGTTATCTGTTTAAGTGTAGCAAAATAATGACAAAATTAAAACAAAAAAAGGCCGCTCCTCAATGGAACGGCCCGTGAATTATTAACCCAATAATATTAATCAATTACAAGCTTATCTGAGAACACTGCTTTTTTATTTGAATCGGTAACCTTTATCAAATAAATTCCACCAGCTGGCTTAACTGCCAAATGCATAGGCTCTATCTGTGAACTAACTTTTACATACACTTGTTTTGAGATGATCAACCTGCCCTGCACATCCGTTAAAATTATATTGTATGTTCCGCTCGCATACCTGTCGAAGCTAACTTTAAAATCTGTTCCAGTAACAGGATTAGGGTAAACAGAGATCATATCATTTCCAATGGCTTCGATTTTAGGAAGCTGAGCACTCCCTAAAGTATTTTTCATTTCGCTGGCATATAACAAATTTGAACTTGCCAGATCTGATGCATTAAACACCTGGCCAGTTGTTTCCAGTTTTGTTGCACTAAGATCTTTCAAATTCACTTTGTAAAAGCCTTCAAAACTATTAGCACTGCTGATCACCACGTTGTCGCTGTTATCTACCGCAGCGCCATTTACAGTATAGGTACCTGTGAGGCCTGTAACTGTTCCAAGTAATGTAGCGATCCTGGTATCAACGTCAATTTTGAAAACGTTATGACTTGCTGTAAACAGGTATAATTTGCCATAGGCATCTGCAATTATATCACCACCCCAGCTGCTGCACTTATTGTGTACAGACATTCCTTTGTTTGATTGATCATCAACCAGGTTGCCCAGATCAGTAATAACAATCTTTTTTCCTGTGGTAAATTGAACAAGATGATTTGCATCATTGGTGATGGCATATCCATTGCCGTCAGCACCTATTACCATTCGGGTAAAATTATTTGCCTCATCATTTGCATCTAAGCCATTAACTAGTAACTGACCCTCAGTATAAAATTTTGGTTGATTTTTGGCAGTTACATCAAGCCATATTAATTCACCACTCCGCATTGGAGCAAAAAATAATTTTCCATGCTTGCTATCGTAGGCAGCGGCCGCAACCATTGACTGGGTAGGGCCACCACCACTTATAGTGTTTGCGATAAGTGTAAGAGAGTTCTGTGTAAAGGTCATTGGACCATCACCGGAAAGGGTAGCTGTAACTTTAAGAGTATTGTTGGTAAATGAGAAAGGAGTTTTCCCTTCCTCATAAATAGTGTTTACAACCTTCCCGGTTGCCATATCAATTTCACGAATATCTGTCCAGTTAAAACTACCATTGGCTTTACCAGTTATTGCATAAGCCTTATTTGCATCCTGGGCTATGGAAGTTAAAGAAGATGCTGCGATAAATGTAGAGAGTAAAAATTTCAGTTTCATGAGTAAAAAATTTAATGATTTACGATTCAGATTTTAATGTTGATTGATTCAGTGGTATAAATTTAAACATTTTTTTTTCTAATAACCCATTTTTTTATGAACGGAATTTCCCAGGTAAAGGGTTCATTTATAATTGTCAGTAGCTTTTTTTACGCTGCCATAAGAAAGTAACAATTCCTTTGCCTTTGCATACTCTGTAATACCAGTATTTTCCATCAGCATCTTTACTCCACGGTCAACCAATTTTTCATTAGTAAGCTGCATATTTACCATCTTATTATCTTCTACACGTCCAAGCTGGATCATAACGGTTGTAGATATCATATTAAGAACCAGCTTTTGTGCAGTCCCACTTTTCATCCTGGTGCTACCAGTCACAAATTCAGGGCCAACTACTACTTCAATTGGAAAATCTGCAGCTTCGCTAACCGGTGACCCTGGGTTGCAGGAAATACTTCCGGTATAAATGCCATGCAGCCGGCAATTACTTAATGCCCCAATTACATAAGGGGTTGTGCCACTGGCAGCAATCCCAATCACTACATCTTTGTCGGTAACTTCATAATCTTGTAAGTCCCTCCATCCTTGTTCTACATCATCTTCAGCAAATTCTACGGCTTCTGTAATGGCCTGCTTTCCCCCGGCAATAATCCCGATAACCAGGCCGTATGGAACACCATATGTTGGAGGGCATTCGCTTGCATCAACAATTCCTAACCGTCCACTTGTACCTGCACCAATATAAAATAACCTCCCTCCCATTAGCATCTTATCGGTAATCACATGTACCAAAGCCTCTATCTGTGGTATTACCTGTTCAACAGCGAAAGGAACTTTCTTATCCTCC
>JADGPY010000109.1 GCA_017882205.1 Chitinophagaceae bacterium | reverse complement strand
TCCATATTCATATCAAAATGGGTTTTCATTCCATATGTATATGTTTTACCTTTTTCAAGATTGAGTTTTAATTGAACAGCATCAGTGCTACTTTTTGAAGCCGGGCAGCCTGCAAATAGAATAGATAAGGCAACAATTAATAAAGACCGAATTTTTTTCATACTAATAGTGTTGGTTTTTAAATATGATTCATAAAGTGTGAATATAATAAAACTGTGGCAAATGCATTTTTCAATGCTTTTCCAAAACCAAAAAATCCCAGCCTTCCATCGTAATAGCATTATTTTGATCCAGGCTAACATGAGTTCTGGTAAAAATGTCATCATAGCTTCCAGACAGAGTTGTTTGAAAATTAACCTCCTCAGAGGAAAAATTCAATATTATTACAACCTCATGCCACGAAGTATTTCTTTTAAATAACAAGATTTTATCTGGTTGATCGGTCTGGATAATACTTGTTGTTACCAATGGATCTGATGCACGAAATACAGGGTTCGCAATTCGCAATTCGAGTAAGGTTTTATAGAAGGAATGTAAGTTGCAAGTATTCCATTCAATCAAATCTTTATCAAAAAACTTCAGTCTCTTATAATTGGGGAGTTCCTGGCCACTATAGATCATGGGCAATCCATTCCATGTACAACTAAATACTGCAAAGAGTTTAGCTGCATCACCATATTTTTCATACTCTGTTCCATTCCAGCTGTTTTCATCATGGTTGCTGGTGAAATAAACACGGTACCCAGTTAAAGGAAATGTTTGATCGTATTCGTATAAGGTGTTGATAAGGGTGGGTAATGATATGGTATGCTTACAAAAATCTTCACTTGCATGCATCCATTTCCAGGTATAAGTTGCATCAAAAGCCTTATGATAACCTGGTTCTTCACACTCAGCAAGCCAGAATAATCCTGGCTTAACTTTTTGCAGGGTTGCGTTGGCTTTTTCCCAGAAATCCAATTGCACAAGATGTGCCATATCACATCTGAAACCATCAATATTGCATTCCTTGATCCAGTACCCCATTGCATCAATCATGGCAGCCTGCATATCTTCATTACCATAATTAAGTTTGCTAACATCATCCCATCCATTAGGATGAATGATCTGGCCCAGATCATCATGTTCATAAAATTCCTGGTGTTCACTAATCCAAACATTATCATTTCCAGAATGATTAGCCACCCAATCGATGATCACTTTAAAACCCTGCTTATGAGCGTCCCTTACCAACTCTATGAAATCTTGAAGTGAACCAAATTCAGGGTTGACTTTTTTATAATCAGCCACTGCATAATAACTTCCAAGTGACCCTTTCCGGCCTATCACACTGATTGCAGTTACAGGCATAAACCATAAAATCTCTACCCCCATATCTCTAAGCCTTGGCAGATGTTTTTGAAAAGCGGTGAAAGTACCTTCGGCTGTGTATTGACGAACATTGACTTCGTAAATATTGCTCGAATGACTCCATGCCGGGTGTAGTTCAGTCATTAACATTTTTTTACAAGTTAAATGAAAGCTGCCAGTTCTAAGTTCTTAGTTCATAGTTCTTAGTTTGTAACTTTGCACCGTGAAATGAAACAGTTTAATGTACCCATATCATACCGGTCTTCACTGATCAGCAGGATCAAGCAAAAACGTAAGCAGGAAGATAAGCTAAAGAAAGATTTTTCTCCAACAAGCATTAATCTGGGAGCTCTGCATATCTATCTTGCCCGGCATTTTGGATTTTGCTATGGGGTTGAAAATGCCATTGAAATTGCATTCAGAACAATAGAAGAGAACCCTGGTAAAAGAATTTTCTTACTAAGTGAGATGATCCATAACCAATTGGTAAACGATGATCTTCTGAATCGTGGCATAAAATTCTTAATGGATACAAAAGGAAACTTGCTTATTCCCTTTGAGACACTTACAGCAGACGACATTGTTATCGTGCCCGCATTTGGAACCACACTCGAGATCGAAAAGCAACTTACCTCTCTGGGTATTCAAACAAAAAAATATAATACCACCTGCCCTTTTGTAGAAAAAGTATGGAATAGGGCTGAAGCAATAGCTGCTAACAAATATTCAATAATCATTCATGGCAAACCAACCCATGAAGAAACACGGGCAACGTTCAGTCATAGTGCTTCCAACGCTCCTACGGTGATCGTAAATGATATGAAGGAAACCATTGAACTCGGGAAATATATTACTGGAGAGAAACAGGCTGCTGATTTCTATATAGAATTTCAGGGGCAGTACTCAAAGGGCTTTGATGCAAGTAAAGACCTGGAAAGGATTGGTGTCGTCAACCAAACTACAATGCTGGCAAGTGATACAGAAGCGATTTCAGAATATCTCAGGAAAGTAATGATGCTAAAATATTCACTAACTGATGATATAGAACTGCGCTTCGCAGATACCCGCGACACATTATGTTATGCCACATACGACAACCAGGCCGCAGTATCAGGAATGCTTGAAACGAAAGCAGACCTCGCCATTGTTGTGGGTGGATATAATAGCTCTAATACTTCGCATCTCGTAGAGCTTTGTGAAGAAAAACTACCCACCTATTTTATTAATTCAGCAAATAAAATTATCTCTCCCGATAAAATTATTCATTTCGATTTCAAGAATAGGGTTGAAAAAGAAAGTGATCATTTTCTACCAACCATCAACCCCGTCACTATTCTTATCACCAGTGGGGCAAGTTGCCCTGATTCCGTAGTAGAAGAAGTAATTGAAAGATTGTCTGAAATTTGTAATGTTCAGAACCCCGAAGGGGTGACATTATAATGCCACCCCTTCGGGGTTCCGAACATTCGAATCAATCTTGCGGCACAAAAAAAGGCCTCCTTTATGGAAGCCCTTTTGTTGTTCAGAGTGTTTGAATAAGCATCTTTATTTAATGAGCTCTGTTTTGAAAACTATGTCTGCTTCTCAAATAACCATCATACCATATATGCCTGAACGAAGAAAAGAATAAGAGTCCCCAAGTCTCCCTGAAGACTCTTTATTGCTTGTGCTTGTGGTTGGTTATAGTTGTGCAATAGTTGTGACTATAGGGCTTCTACAGGATTGGAAATCAGGATGGTATTTTCCGGGGATATTAGAAATAAACTTTCAGCCTGTTAAATGCGGGCTGAAACTGATCTTAATAAATTGTGAAGGAGATTGTGTAAGAGAAATATTTTGCTATGAACTGTTAGGGACTGTAAAAATAGATAATGCTTTTAATAAATGCAAGAATATCCTGAACTATTTTAAAATGAATTGATCTATCCTCTAAATCCTTTAATCTGGAAAATCAAGCTCACCTTTCGTTCTTTTCTATTAAAACGTTAGTATTTCTACTCATAAAAGTGTAATTTCTGAATAGCAAATAAAGAGTAACTGCACGCTTGCAGAAGAAGAAATTTAGAAGTAATTTTATATTTTCAATTATAAACCCTGTTTAAATTGTTTACCGCCCTATTACCTCTTCTAATCCCCATAGTACTTACCATCCCCCTTTACATGATCACTAAGTATTACATGGCCAAAACCTTAAAAGGGAAATATGAAAATTCACTCCTGGAAGGTGATGAAGAAAGTGCAAAACGTAACGGAAGGTTGTATTATCATTTACGAAGCGAACAAAAAATAAAGGAACGTAATATTATAGAGATTGATAATAAAATCAATGAAGAATTCCGTGCGTTTAATCATATCCGTTAAGCAGAACGGTTCTTAGTGCTTAGTTAGCTGAATCAAGCCTCTATTTATTAATCACATAATACGCATCATTCATTCGCAATTCACTCTTTAATTGCCTTAGGTTTGTTTCCTTTCCTATCAATAAATATTCAATGCCTGCAAACCCTGCAAAGTCTTCCATATGTTCTGCAGTGAGGTTTTGGCTATACCCTGTATGATGCGCGCCACCGGCATATATCCACGCAGCACAACCCGTACGCATATCTGGATATGGTTTCCATAATACACGTGCCACAGGAAGCTTAGGCAGGTCATGTTCTGCTGCGACAGCCTCTACTTCATTTACAATCATCCGGAAGCGATTGCCCATATCTACAATTGATGCATTTATTGCAGGGCCCGGAGCAGAATTAAAAACCAATCTTACGGGGTCAGCCTTTCCTCCTATTCCAAGTGGATGAATTTCACAGCTCGGTTTACCTTCTGCAATTGAAGCACAAACTTCCAGCATATGAGAACCCAATACCATTGAATTTCCAGGCTCGAAATGGTAGGTATAATCTTCCATAAATGAATTTCCGCCAGGAAGGCCACTGCCCATTACTTTCATCGCTCTTACCAATGCAGAAGTTTTCCAATCTCCTTCCCCACCAAATCCATAGCCTTCAGCCATTAAACGTTGGGATGCAATACCAGGCAATTGATGCATCCCATGAAGATCTTCAAATGTATCGGTATACCCTTTGAAATTACCCTGCTCCAGGAAATAGCGCATCCCTATTTCAATCTTTGCCGCTTCACGAAGTGAAGCCCTTTGTGATCCATTATTAAGCAAACCGTCAACAACAGTATACATCTCTTCATATTCGTGTATAAGGGTACTGATCTCCTTATCGGATACTTCATTAATTACTTTGACAAGATCCCCAATACCATAGGTGTTCACTGAATAACCAAACTTACTTTCAGCCTCCACCTTATCACCATCTGTTACCGCCACGTACCTCATGTTATCACCAAAACGTACAAACTTCGCACCCTGCCAATCATTCCATCCTGCAGCGGCACGGGCCCATACATTTATTTCCCGGAGTACTTCCTCCTCCTGCCAATGTCCAACAACCACTTTACGATTCAATCGCATCCTTGACATAATAAAACCAAACTCCCTATCACCATGCGCACTCTGGTTTAGATTCATAAAATCCATATCTATATCATTCCATGGAATATCACGATTAAACTGTGTATGCAAATGAAGCAATGGCTTTCTCAAAATCTTCAATCCACCAATCCACATTTTTGCAGGTGAGAATGTATGCATCCACGCAATTATACCAATACATCCATTAGAAGTATTAGCCTCCTGGCAAATATTATAGATCTCTTCGGAGGATTTAACCAC
>JADGPY010000464.1 GCA_017882205.1 Chitinophagaceae bacterium | reverse complement strand
CCATTTTTGCTTTTATTGCGGTGTTTGCGGCACTCGGGTTAGGAAACGGGCTCAGTAATTTTTCAGCATCAGCTCTTGTTGCAGGAGTTTTTATTGGTTCATGTTTATGGTTTTTGATACTTAGCTCCGGTGTAACGCTTTTTAGAAAAAAGCTAGACTTAGTAGGGCTACGGTGGGTAAACAGAATTGCCGGAGTATTGATAATAATCTCAGGCATTATTGCCATAGTGAGTTTGTTGTGAATATATCTACAATGCTATCGGCAAGAATTAAAAAGTACTGGCGGATACTTGGTCCCGGACTTATAACAGGCGCAAGCGATGATGATCCTTCAGGAATTGCGACGTATTCGCAAGCAGGCGCCGGATTTGGATTTGCAACTCTTTGGACTGCAATAATCACTTTTCCTTTAATGGCAGCTGTGCAGGAGATGTGCGCGCGAATAGGTATGGTAACACAAGAGGGATTGACAGGATCATTTAAAAAAATTATCCTAAAAGTATCTTATATCTAATGGCGATAGTCAGTTTTCCCGCTATTACACTCAATATTGGGGCAGACATCCAGGGAATGGGGGCAGTTGCCAATTTACTAATTCCCCAAATTCCGACTTTTGCTTTCAGTATAATTATTACTGCCCTACTTATTTTTTTTATTATCAAATTTCCATATACAAAACTTGCAGCTATATTAAAATGGCTTTGCCTTTCGTTATTATTGTATATAGTTGTCCCTTTTCTAGTGCATGCGGAATGGATACGTGTACTTAAAAGTACTTTCATTCCGACTATTCATTTTGACAAAACCTTTTTGGGGATTCTTGTTGCTATTCTTGGGACAACTATTTCTCCATACCTGTTTTTTTGGCAAGCTACAATGGAAGCAGAAGACATTTCACATAGCACTAAAAAAATTATAATAAATAAACGAATTTTAGATAACATGAAAATGGATATTGATTTTGGAATGTTATTTTCAAACCTTGTTATGTTTTTCATAATCCTTACAACCGGAGCTGTATTATACAAGGCAGGAATCAGGCAAATTGATACAGTTGGACAAGCCGCGAAGGCATTAGAACCATTGACAGGCAAACTTACTTATTTACTTTTTGCGATTGGAATAATCGGAACGGGGTTTTTAGCGATACCCGTTTTAGCCGGTTCACTCTCCTATATATTAGCTGAAACTTTTAACTGGAAGCAAGGGCTAGATAAGAAATTTCACGAAGCCAAGGGGTTTTACATCACACTTGTTGTGTCGCTTATTATTGGATTATCTATGGAATTTCTTGGCATAAGCCCAATAAAAGCACTCATTTATACTGCTATTTTGTATGGTTTAACCGCGCCGGTAATGATTGCCATAATTCTCCACATATGTAACAATAAAAAAGTGATGGGGGAATTTACCAACAAGAGATGGTCGAATGTTCTCGGAACAATAACACTAATATTGATGAGCGTTGCTGCCATTGCATTGATATATTTTCAGTTTAAATAGTGCTTTGGTTGTCCAAATGATGTAGTTCCTTTTTCATCCTTTCGCCTTATTGTGCAAAATTAAATTTTTCACTAAGATAATTCATCAAAAGAATAATTTTATATAGTTAAAGACCTAACTAAAATGGAAAATACAATTTTAGATCAGCCCTCAAATGTACACCTGGAGGCTGAAACCCTACCGGAAAGTTTTTCAGAGCCTATATCTGACTCAGTAATCAATAAATTCTTTTTAGAAGTAGCTTCTATTACAAGTTTTACCTGGCGCTTTTTTAAAGAAGTATTTAAACCGCCATATGAGTTTAATGAACTGATGAAGCAATCCTTTCTTATAGGTTACAAATCTCTTCCTCTGATTGGAATTACAGGGTTTATAATTGGACTTGTGCTTACTATTCAGTCAAGACCCACTTTAGCAAAGTTTGGAGCAGAATCCTGGCTGCCTGCGATGGTAGCGGTGTCAATTATAAGGGAAATAGGACCGGTAATAACCGCATTAATCTTTGCCGGTAAAGTTGGGTCGGGAATTGGGGCAGAGCTTGCTTCAATGAATGTAACAGAACAAATTGATGCAATGCAAGTATCATGCTCTAACCCATTTAAATACCTTGTCGTCACAAGGGTGGTTTCTGCAACAATTATGCTTCCAATATTGATAATTTTTTCTGATGCTATTGGTTTGTTAGGATCATTTGTTGGGGTTAACTTAAAAGGAAATGTAAGTACTTACTTGTTTTTTTCGCAGATATTCCAGAGCCTGGAATTTGGTGATCTTGTGCCAGCTTTCATTAAGACTATTTTCTTCGGATTTGCAATTGGACTTATAGGAAGCTATAAAGGATATAATTCATATAAGGGGACAGAAGGAGTTGGAAAAGCGGCTAACTCAGCCGTAGTATTCGCATCTTTAATGGTTTTTATAATTGATATGATAGCAGTACAAATTACAAGTTTGTTTCAAAACTAAATCGTGTGATGAAAAGAATGACAATTAATGCATCCTCTATAAAAGCTGAAAAGGAAAATAATCAAAACAATCTTTTCGTTGTTAGGATGGAACATCTTACTAAAAATTTTGGACATAATCATGTTTTACGGGATATTAATCTGGTAATTAATAAGGGGGAAAATTTAGTTATTCTTGGAAAATCCGGAACCGGTAAATCAGT
>JADGPY010000463.1 GCA_017882205.1 Chitinophagaceae bacterium | reverse complement strand
TCAGCTCTCGGATGGTAAGTGGCTCACTGATGTGCTCAAGTAATATTTCGCGGGCTTTTATGATCTTTTCACGGTCTGCTTCATTTTCTAAGAACTTGCAAGTAAATGTATCTTCTTTGTCACCCACCATACATTCCATACTATAGAGCAGCAACATTTGCGTTTGGGCATTTATAAAGATATTCTCCATGCTGTCTGAATAGGAATGATTCAGTAACGCTTCCAGTACAGAACGTGTCTTACTGCATAACGACATAGCCGTTGAGAATGAAGAAGTATGCCGGAAATTAAGAATGTCTTCTGAAAAGCTGCTATGCCTTATCCCTTTTACAAATTGTGATAGGTGGGCCGGTGTAAACCTGAAGCTTACTACATCCACAGTATCAATCTTCTCCTCACAGGTGGATGAATGATTAAATTTGCAGAAATCGCATTCTGCATTTTTTTCCCGGCACCATGTATTACCAGCAATGCAAAAACGCAATTCCAGGTGATTCTCAGCTAAATTATCTTTCTTGAAATGATAGACCATCATACCAGTATCTTCCATCATCATATTTGGCACTTTGCGAAACCGTCGAATCTCATATTGGACAGACCCCGGGATCAATTGCTCTTTAACCTGCAAAAGATCAAGGCTGTCAACCATAAATGGCTGTTTCTGAGCTATATTCAATATTTCAGGGAAATCATTCATAAAGTGCACAAAGATAATCAAGTTGCATCATAGACCAGCAAACGAGGTTGTGAATAAGATGCCAAAAAGACGTCATATATTCAAGATAAGTAACTTGATTTTAGCGGAGAAAAAATGGTTGAAAATCCTACAAAATCAGTAGCAAAAATTTTAGTTCCATAACAGCATTATAATTGCCTCAATTTTAGGTCATTGGCCTTATTATTCGTACCTTTGCGGGAATCTGAATAATAATACAATTAAAGAGCTTTTTAACGCAATTATGGATACTGAAATAGCAGAAGTTTTATCCCCCGAAATTAATGAATATGGCGCCGATAGTATCCAGGTCCTGGAAGGCCTGGAAGCAGTAAGAAAGCGTCCTGCAATGTATATTGGCGATATTGGAGTGAAGGGCCTGCATCACCTTGTATATGAGGTTGTAGACAATTCCATCGATGAAGCCCTCGCGGGTTATTGCAATAATATCACCGTTACGATCAATGAAGATAATTCTATAACCGTAGAAGATGATGGAAGAGGGATTCCAACCGGTATGCATACCAAAGAAAATCGTAGTGCATTGGAAGTAGTGATGACGGTTCTGCATGCAGGTGGGAAGTTCGACAAGGATTCCTACAAAGTGAGTGGCGGTTTACATGGAGTGGGTGTTAGTGTTGTGAACGCTTTGAGTTCAAAACTTCATGTTACGGTTAACCGCGATGGCAAAACATTTGAACAGGAATATGCGAAAGGTTTGCCGCAATATACGGTACGCGAGATTGGTGATAGCGATAAAACTGGTACCAGGGTTCACTTCTGGGCAGACTCTTCCATTTTTATTGTTTCGGTTTATAACAGGGAGATCCTGGAAGGCCGCCTGAGGGAACTATCCTTTTTGAATAGAAAAATCATGATCATACTCAATGATCTCAGGGAAAAAGATGAAGAAGGGAAAACATACACCAAAACTTTTTACAGCGAAGGCGGAATAGTAGAGTTTGTTGAAATGCTTGACAAGAATGCTAATCGCCAGCCTTTACTTCCAAAAGTAATTTATTGCGATGGGCATGATGTGACCAGCAATGTAGTAGTAGAAGTAGCCATGGTCTATAACACAAGTTACCAGGAACACCTTTTCAGTTACGTAAACAACATTAATACTATTGAAGGCGGAACCCATGTAGCCGGATTTCGACGTTCTATAACCCGTGTCTTTAAAAGCTATGGGGAAAAAGAAGGAATGTTTGAAAAAGCAAAAGTGGAAATTGAAGGCGATGATTTCCGTGAAGGGCTGAGCGCTATTATTTCCATAAAAGTTCCTGAACCACAGTTTGAGGGCCAAACGAAAACTAAATTAGGTAACAACGAAGTGATGGGTGTGGTAGACAGTACCCTCAGCCGTGTATTAATAGCTTACCTCGAAGAAAATCCAAAAGATGCCAAGACGATTATTCAGAAAGTAATATTGGCCGCACAAGCCAGGGCCGCTGCAAAAAAGGCTCGCGAAATGGTGCAGCGCAAGAGTGTACTTACCGGTGGTGGCCTGCCGGGAAAGCTTGCCGATTGCAGTGATAAAGATCCGGGAAGATGCGAGCTATTCCTTGTCGAAGGAGACTCAGCAGGCGGTACAGCAAAACAAGGCCGCGACAGATCCTACCAGGCAATTTTACCTCTCAGAGGTAAAATACTGAATGTAGAAAAAGCCATGGAACATCGTATTTATGATAATGAAGAGATTCGCAATATGTTCACCGCATTGGGTGTAAGGATTGGAACTCCGGAAGATCCAAAAGCATTGGACATTACAAAGTTGCGATATCATAAACTAATCATCATGACTGATGCGGATGTGGATGGAAGTCACATCGCAACACTGATCCTTACATTTATTTTCAGGTATATGAAGGAGTTGGTTGAACAGGGCTATGTATACATTGCACAACCACCATTGTACCTTGTTAAAAAAGGAAAAGAACAATCTTATGCATGGGATGACGATGAACGGAAAGCATGGATAGAAAAATTTGCAAATGGCAAGGAAGATACAGTACATGTTCAGAGATATAAGGGTTTGGGTGAAATGAATTCCGAACAATTATGGGAAACCACTATGGATCCTAAAACAAGGACCCTAAAACAAGTAACTATAGATAGTCCTGCCGAAGCTGATCTGGTATTCAGCATGTTGATGGGCGATGAAGTACCCCCAAGAAGGGAATTCATCGAAACACATGCAAAATACGCACGTATCGACGTATAATAGAAACTTTCAAAGAAACAAACATCCTTATGGGAAAAGCAGCGACGGCTATCGTGTGTTTTTTACTCTGCTCATTCAGCATTCAGGCACAGGTGAGTTATCCAATATTCAAACACACCATTGACATCAATCATGCAGATAGCCAGAAGCTATCATTCAGCTTAGATAATGTCAATTATTTATATAACACTGAATACTTTACAAACATTCCGTTGAGTGGCACCCTTTTCGGATACCAGTTGGTACCAGAACTAAGGTTTCAGCCCAATGCACGACTTGTGCTTAAAGGAGGAATTTATTTACAGAAGGAATTTGGCAGGCAGGGTTATACCACTAACGAGCCAACGTTCTCAATTAAATATCTTGCTAAACATAGTTCATTCCTTCTTGGAACATTAGAAGGAAATCTGAATCACGGATTCATTGAACCAATTTATGACTACCAGTCATTCATTTCCCACCGGAATGAAAATGGTTTACAGTTCAAAGTATTTACAAAACCGTATT
>JADGPY010000108.1 GCA_017882205.1 Chitinophagaceae bacterium | reverse complement strand
TTTCTGCGGTGCCACCTTCTGCACAAAATAAATAGTAATATCCATCTTTTTTAAAAATATGAGGGCCTTCAATCCAAACAGGCTTTTTCGAAATATCAGTACCTCCGTTAACTAATATTTTTTCTGCGCCAAGGACTTTTAAATTACTAACCTCAAAAGATATGATCCGTATGGTTCTATGTCCTTCATACATGGGCATTCCACCAGGTGAAACGCTATTGTATAAAATATAAGCTTTATTATCCTCGTCAAAAAACAATGAAGGATCTATTCCTGCAACTTGTGGCAACCAGGTGGGGTTACTCCACGGCCCTCCTGGTTGTTTGGCTGTTAAAACAAAATTTCCTCCCTTGTCAATCAAGGTGCAAATGAGGTAATAGATTCCATTATGATAACGTATGGTTGGGGCAAATAATCCTCTTGATACTCCGGCGCCTTCCAGGTCAAGCTGCTCCGGCCTGTCCATAGCAAAACCTATTTGTTTCCAGTTAACGAGGTCTTTACTATGAAAAATGGGGAGCCCGGGAAAATAAGCGAATGTTGAATTCACCAGGTAATAATCATCACCCACTTTACAGATACTCGGATCTGGATAAAAGCCCGCGAGTATAGGGTTGCTGTATTGACCCATATGTTGACTATAAAGATTTAAACATAAAAAGAGTTGAAGTGTAACAAAAATATGCTTCATTAGAATAATTTATTAGTAAAGATTGTTAGTCATATCATTTTTAAAAAACATACCCTTACATACTTAAAATCAGAGTTCCTTGTACTGTTTTTTTATCGGCTTTACTTTTTTCATCAGGCTGGCCACCACCAACACTGATCAATATTTTTCCAGGGATAATTTTTGGATTACCCGCATCGTCGATCATGGAGAAATCCTGTTTTGTTAATTCAAATTGAACAATTATACTTTTCCCGGCCTTTAAAAAGATTCTTTTAAATCCTTTTAATGCCCTTATAGGTTCCTGAACTGTTTTATTTTGATTGGATAAATACAATTGAACCACTTCTTCACCATCTATCTTTCCTGCATTCGTTACCCTTACACTTACTGGGACTTTTTTGCCAGAAGGAGAAGAGGCGGGCATTTTTAGTTGATCATATTTGAAGGCAGTATAACTCAAACCATAACCAAATTTATATAAAGCGTCTCCTTTAAAATAACGATAAGTCCTGTTCGCCATAGAATAATCCTGGAATGGCGGTAGATCATTGTCGCTCTTATAAAATGTAATAGGCAACCGGCCTGCAGGGTTATAATCACCAAATAAAACATCTGCAATAGCGGTACCAGCCGATTGGCCCCCATACCAGGCATTTACTATAGCAGGAATATTTTCAGCTTCCCATGGAATTGCGAGGGCACTACCCGTCATCATTACAAAGATGACTGGCTTTCCAGTTTGTTTCAATGCTTTCATGAATTCCGTTTGTACTGAAGGTAGTAAGATAGAAGTGCGATCACCACCACTAAAACCCGGATAGCTCACTTTCATTGCTTCTCCTTCCAGCTGTGGCGAAATACCGCCGATATATATGATTACATCAGCCCCTTTTATTCTCTCCATTACAGTTGGCAAATCTGAATTATTAACTTTGTCATCAGTATAGTTGATGGCCTTTTCATAGATTACTTCTGTTGTACTGCCCACTTTATTTTTGATTCCCTGTAACGCAGTAATAATTTTAGAAGGGGTGCCATTATAATTTCCTAACAAAGAAATACTGTTATCTGCATTTGGGCCTAACACAGCTATTTTTTTTAGATTCTTAGTTAAAGGCAATGTGGAATTTTCATTTTTAAGTAAGACAATCGATTGTTGGGCCATCTTAAGTGAATGTGCCTGGTGCTCTGCACTTTCTAAAACTGAGGAGGAAACCTGGGCGTATTTCACCATTGATGGTGGATCGAACATGCCTAAGCGAAACCGGATCATGAACAACCTTTTTAGCGATATATCAATTTGCTTTTCAGATATTTTTCCTTCTTTCACTCCTTGTACCAGGGACTTATAAGAATCTGTGCCGCATTCTACATCAGTGCCATGCAACACTGCATCAATGGAAGCGGATAAGGCATCAGGATGTGTTTTATGGTTCTTAAAAAAATCATCAATCGCTCCACAATCTGAAGTCACATACCCGGTAAAGTTCCATTTATTGCGCAGAATGTCTGTCATCAGGAGATCGCTCCCGCAACAAGGCTGACCAGCATAAGCATTGTAAGCACACATCACTCCAGCCACGTGAGCATCAACTACCAATTCCCTAAATGCGGGCAGATAGGTATTCCAGAGATCATACCTGCTAACGGTGATATCAAAAACATGACGCAATGGTTCTGGTCCGCTGTGAACTGCATAATGTTTTGCGCAGGCGGCTGCTTTCAAATATTTCGGATCATCTCCCTGTAAGCCATGTACAAACGCCTTCCCTAATGTTGCCGTTAAAAATGGATCCTCTCCATAAGTTTCCTGCCCTCTTCCCCAGCGCGGGTCTCTGAATATATTAATATTAGGTGTCCAATAAGTTAGGCCAACATATCTCTTGCCTTCTTTACCCATACGAATACTTTCATTATGGATTGCCCGCCCCTCCATGGCTGAATAATCCGCCATTGTTTTGAGAGAGTTGGTATCAAAAGTGGCAGCCATTGCAATGGCCTGGGGGTAAACAGTCACCTTAAATTGAGTACGCGCAACGCCATGTAAAATTTCGCTCCACCAATCGTATGCAGGAATTTCGAACCTTGAAATGGCAGGAGCCGCATTCAACATTTGAGAAACTTTTTCTTCAAGTGAAAGCCGGGATACGAGGTCGTTTACACGTTGTTCAAAAGTTAAGTTTGTATTTTGAAAAGGATATTTATTTGCCTGATCCTGGGCAATACAAAAACCTGAAAAGAACAAACATAAAAAAGTAAATACCTTTTTAAACTGAGAGATTTTATTGTATGGCATTTGTGATAATTTTTTATTTCTATATTTGAAGATCAAAACTTTACTACTTCCCAAAAGGCTTTTTTGGGCTTCAAATCTTTATCAAATAATAAAGGATAATCCTTTCTACCCCTCACTGGAAAATTGTCGAGCCAGCTGTGCCTGTCAGATATGTTCCAGAATGTAACTCCAGATATAACCTTTTGGTATTTTCTAAATATTTTGAAGCACATCTTATACATTTCTAATTGGCTGTTTTCCTTTTCAGAGCTGAAAACTGTATTAGCATCTTCAGGTTTTCTTTCTCTTGCATTATGTTCTTTAGGATAAACAGATATATCCATTTCGGTTATCTGCACTTTTAAACCAAGATCTGCAAATCGTTTGATGGTACTATCCAGTTGTTGTTCAGAGGGTTCATTGATTGCCCAGTGTGCCTGCAAGCCTACAGCATTTATTGGCACACCAGCCTCTTTCAGGCTTTTTACCAACCTGTATATTTTTTCTCTTTTTATTGGGTTGATCTCATTGTAATCATTGTAGAATAATTGTGCTGCGGGGTCGGCTTCATGTGCATACTCAAAAGCTCTGGAAATATATTCTTCACCGCAGATCTGGTACCACAATGAATTACGGAGATATTCATCTTTATTATCTGAGATCGCTTCATTCACTACATCCCAGGCATAGATTTTTCCTTTATAACGATTAACAACTGTGGTGATGTGATCTTTTAACCTCTGAAGTAAAACTTCTTTTGTAACATTTTTTCCTGAAGCCGAATCTCTGAATAGCCAGCGTGGCGCTTGATTATGCCAGCAAAGATTATGTCCTCTCACTCTTAACCCATGTTTTTGTGCAAAGCTCACAATTGAATCAGCATCCCTCCAGAAATAACGATTCTCCTCAGGATGAATAGGTCCCATCTTCATGGCATTTTCAGGAGTAATACTGCTGAACTGCTGAAGTACGAACTGTGCTAGATCACCTCTCAAAGTATTTGGTGCAACAGCAACTCCAACTGGGAAGTAATTTTTGTAATAATCTTTTAATCCTTTGGTGCTATCAATTGCAGCAACTGATGAGTGTTGTGTTTGATTGGCTGAACTACACGTCATCAGCATCATTGCAGGAATTGACGTTATAATTGTAAAAAGATATCTGTTCATTATTATTTTTTTATATTGTCTGATAATTATACCTCATGAAATAAATAGTTGAAGTAGTAATACTCCCATAAAACCGAGAATGGAAATCGTAGTTTCCATAATTGTCCAGGACAAAAATGTTTGCTTTAATGAGAGATTGAAAAATTCTTTAAACATCCAGAAGCCTGAATCATTGATGTGAGAACCAAAGACACTGCCGGTTCCCACAGCCAGTACCATTAATTCCGGCGATACATTACCTGTAGCTACCAATGGTGATACTACACCTGCCGCTGTTATTCCTGCAACTGTAGCTGAGCCGATAGTGACTCTTAATAAGGCAGTGACTAACCACGCAAATACTAATGGCGGCATTTGCCATCTGCCGCTGAAAGAGGCAATGTAATTGCCTGCACCACTATCGGTAAGAACCTGTTTGAAAACACCTCCGGCTGTGATGATCAGTACGATTATGGCAATGCCAGATATCGCATCATTCAGCCATTTCATCACCGTCTCCATTGACTCACCTGTCTTCAAACCAAGATACCACATAGCCAGCAATACAGCAATTAGCAGGGCAATAGTAGGATCGCCGATGAACCCCATTATTTTTTTTAACAGGTTATCATCTGGAAGAAAAATATTTAGGATTACTGCTAATGTTATCAACAACACAGGTAACAATCCAATAAAAAAACTTGGAAATACTGCCGGTAATATTTTTTCTTTTGCAGGTTCAGTTGTCAAAAAAAATGATCGGATATCCACTTTAATTTTTTGCAGAATCGTACCAAGT
>JADGPY010000462.1 GCA_017882205.1 Chitinophagaceae bacterium | reverse complement strand
TATAACTGGCACCTGGAACCGTTCATCAGATCTGTTCAGTATACATCTGTGGAAGGGGTAGTTGCCGACATTTCAGCTAGCTATCAAAAGTACCTTACATCCTGGAAGACAAATCTAACCCTTGCTCCCAACCTGCGTTATGGATTCAATAATCAACACTTCTATGCATGGATGGATGTAAATTTCAAAACCCGTGATTGGAATATCGATAAGAAGTTAAAAAGACAAACATGGAATTTTGCGGGCGGCAAAAGGGTTAGCCAGTTTAATAAAGAAAGTAATATTTCACCACTTAACAACACTATAGGTACATTGTTTTACGGGAATAATTACATGAAGATCTATGAAAATTATTTCGGTGAGATCAATTTTACAAAGCAATTTGAAAGTGGTGTCCGGTTTACCATTGGTGGATTGTATGAAGACAGAAGACCACTTGAAAATACGACTGATTTTGTACTGAGAACGAAAACTGAAGGTAAAATAACTCCTAATTATCCATTTGAAATATTGTCCTCAAATTTTACCCCTCACAAAGCATTTATCGTAAATGCTTCTTTGAGCATTAAACCGGGACAACGATATATTCAATTTCCTTTTAACAAGGTAGCCATAGGATCAAAGTATCCAACATTCACACTCAATTATACTAAGGGGATCCAGGATGTGTTTGGGAGTAATGTAAATTTTGATAAGTGGAACTTTGTTGTGAATGACGATGTGAATCTTAAACTGGCTGGTTCCATAAAATACAAAGCAATGATAGGTGGATTTCTAAATACCAGGAGTGCATTTATCCAGGACTACCAGCATTTTAATGGAAACAAGTCTCTCCTCGCCAAAGAATACCTAAATACATTTCAGCTTCAGTCCTATTATGCTAATAGTACTGCGACAAGTTTTTTCTCCGCGCTCTTTTTCGAACACCACTTGAATGGGTTGCTAACAAATAAAGTTCCTTTATTTAAAAAACTGAATTGGCATCTGGTAGACGGAGCTAATCTGTTATATATAGTTCCCCACACTCCATATGCCGAAGTTTTTGTAGGTATGGAGAATATCTTTAAAGTATTCAGAATTGATCTGATTGCCGGTCTCCAGGAAGGGTATAAGCCAAATTTTAATGTAAAGATCGGGGCTGGTGGTTTAATTGGTGGTAGGTTCAATTCCAGTCGGTTCAAAGGAAGATCAGGTTTGTGAACCACAGCGACACAGCGTTCCATATTTTGTTAGATCAGGTTTAGCCACTCCCTGTCTCTCTGTGTCGCTGTGTCGTTGTGGTTCAATTGTTTATCTTTGCCCCATGATCACCGACCAGGAAAAGCTATTCATTGATTACTGGGAAAAGAATCGTGATAAACAACGAAAAACATGGTACCAGCTTGTATTTGGCTTGCCTCTGGGATTGGTTTTTGCCCTCCCAATACTGGTAAGCGTCATTTTTCATGAATGGTACAAAAATATGATCTACATTTCAAATTCGGAAGTTACTGTGATCATGATGGCTGTATTGGCGATAGCCGTTTTTTATGCCCTCTTCCGAATGAAATTCAAATGGGAAATGAACGATCAGTTGTATAAAGAGTTAAAATTTAAAGAGAAGCAAAAGGAAGGATAGTAATTGAAATATTTCCGGTTATTTTGTAAATAAATTTAACTAATGAAGAAGATTATTTTTGGAATGATTGCATTGTCTGCCTTATTTACCTCATGTTTGAAGTCTAACGGTAAATGCACCTATACAGTTATTGAGACGTCGGCTCCAACAACTGAAAAGGATGCCCTACGGTCATATCTTCAAACCAACTCAATTCCTTTCACCGAGGATCCCCATGGATTCTTTTATAACATTGTAACACCAGGCAGTGGGGCAATCATTGCAAATCTTTGCTCTACAATTACTTGCACCTATATTGGGAAACTTCAGAACGGGACCATTTTTGACCAATCTGCAGTTGGCACACAGGCCGTCTTTCAACTAGGTAATGTCATTTATGGCTGGCAGAAGGGCTTACCCCTGATCGCTAAGAGTGGCAGAATTCTTTTATATATTCCTCCAAGTTTGGGATATGGAGCTGTAGCCGTGAAGGATAGTAACGGAAATACCATCATCCCGGCGAACTCTAATATTTTCTTTGATGTTACTATTGTAGATATTCAGTAGTCATCAGCCAGTTTGAGCAAAGGAAACGTACTAAATATAATAAGCTGTGAGCCACGAAGCCATATCCGTCTTTGACATGTTTAAGATCGGTATAGGCCCTTCAAGCAGTCATACTCTTGGACCCTGGCGTGCGGCATCTGCATTTCTTACCTCATTATCAAAAAAGGATATTTTAGGAGAAGTCCTTTCTCTTGAGGTGTTACTATATGGCTCCCTCGCGAAGACCGGTGTAGGGCATGGCACTGACATCGCTGTTCAACTTGGTCTTAGTGGGGATGATCCGGTTACCTTCGATGTAAACAATATTTCATCCAAGATCAAAGGAATTAAGGAAAGCAGGAAACTATTTCTGGATGGTAAATATGAGATTGATTTTGACCCTGAAGAAGATATTGAATTTTTATATACCGAAACATTACCCTATCATCCCAATGCACTTACTTTTTTAGCCGCTCTGAAGAATGGGGATCATATTGCTGAAACCTATTATTCTATTGGCGGCGGTTTTGTGAAAAAGGAGGCGGAGGAGGCTGATGATGGCTCTAATGTGGTATTACCATTCCCCATCAACAATGCAGATGATCTTTTACACTGGTGTATGATGACAGGTTTTAATATTAGCGAAGTTGTCATGGAAAATGAAAATATCTGGCGTAGCGAGAAGAATACCAGGGAAGGTCTCCTAAAGATCTGGCAGGTAATGAGGGATTGTATGTATCGTGGTTGCCATTCTGAAGGAATATTACCCGGTGGATTGAATGTGAAGAGAAGAGCAGCCGCCCTGAATAAAAAATTACTGCAAGGTAAAAATTATAACGACTTTGATTCATGGCTTAAGGTCATTCGGGAGGGCGGAAATAATTTTAAATATATTCTTGATTGGGTAAGCTGCTTTGCCCTGGCAGTAAATGAAGAAAACGCCTCTTTCGGCAGAGTAGTTACTGCCCCTACTAACGGAGCCGCGGGGGTAATTCCTTCTGTGCTTACCTATTATATCATGTTTTCGGATGCTTATGACGATAATAAGATCATCCAGTTTCTTCTTACAGCAGCAGAGATCGGCAGCATCTTTAAAAAGGGGGCCACTATATCCGCTGCCATGGGAGGCTGCCAGGCTGAAATAGGGGTATCTTCATCAATGGCTGCTGCAGCACTCACAGAATGTATGGGGGGAACCCAGCGCCAGGCTATGATGGCTGCAGAAATCGCCATGGAACACCATCTTGGCATGACCTGTGATCCAATAGCCGGCCTGGTACAAATACCATGCATAGAACGCAATACAATGGGTGCTATTAAGGCGATCACTGCCAGCCAGCTTGCATTACAAAGCGCCCCTGATTATGCCAAGGTAAGCCTGGATGCGGTCATAAAAACGATGTGGGATACCGCTATGGATATGAATAGCAAATACAAGGAAACTGCCGATGGGGGGTTGGCAATAAATATACCTCTTAGCCTTAGCGAATGCTAATCTTATAGAATCCTAATCTTAGCGAATCCTAATCTTATAGAACCCTAATCTTATAGACTGCAAATCTTAGCGAATCCTAATCTTAGCGAATCCTAATCTCATTTTTTCTGTGTGCCTGCGAATTCCATCGGATTCCATATCGGTGAATCCCATCGGGATTCAATTGGCGAAGGAAAAATAAAATAACTCAAAAAACTTTTGCATTGGGTATATTCATATATTGAAATCATGTTTTACCATCTGTCTTTTTCTTCTGATTAATATTTGTTTTGGACAGATAACAAATGTTAGGTCAGGAATATGGAGTGACTCCACAGTTTGGAGCAACAACAGCATTCCAACTGATACAACGCATATTATTTTAAGCTATGATATCCAGGTAAATATAAACGCTGACTGCAAGGCTTTAAACACAAACGGGCACCAGGTTACAGTTAATACTGGTATGAATATGCTTGTATCCGGAGTTGCCGCACCTGTTGCAGGCTTTACATTCACCGGGCCTTTTGTAGTTCCCGCCACCGTTACATTTACAAATACTTCCATCAATGCAATAAGTTATCTATGGAATTTTGGTGATCCGGCAAGCGGGGCCAATAATACTTCAACTGCTGTTAATCCAACACATCTCTATCAAACTCTTGCTCCTTACCTTACAAACACCATTGTAAAATTGACGGCC
>JADGPY010000107.1 GCA_017882205.1 Chitinophagaceae bacterium | reverse complement strand
TAGCTAAGGGCTAAAGTTCCTGTGCCCCCTGCATTATAAATAGAATTTCCATTGTAAATATTTCCTCCCGTGAATCCTTCATAAAATTCACTAGTACCATTGTAGTTAATAGTTATATTATCATTGATCGTATTGTTTCTGAAATAAGTAGCTCCGGCCCCCGTTACGGTAAGTATAATATCCGTGGCCACGTTGGTATTATTTAACATAGCTCCATTAAAGTCACAGTTAAGGGTGGTAATGGCAAAACCATTAACATCTAACTTACTTCCGGCAGACATATTAAGTGTGTTAACTAAAATATCCGAAGTTAACATTGGGTTGTTGTTGGGGCCTGAAATAATTGGAATATTTACCGTACTCGCTGCCGTAGGCACCAGGTTTGGTGTCCAGTTAGTGGGAGTATTCCAGTTAGAACTTACAGTTCCATTCCAAGTCTGAGCATCAATACCATTTCCCAAAAGAATAAATAGAAGAAGGTAGATTATTTTCATAATAAGTTTGTTTTAAATGTTGGTATAACCTCTCCGGCATATTGGCCTTTCATAGACAGACATAGAGAGCCTTAAGTTACAAATAGTTTAGAGGAAATACAAAAGCTATTTAGTAGAAGGTAATAAAGGATCATGATTAAAGGAATAAGCAACGAAAAGATCATCATGCGCCAGTGAAACAGGGATGTGCAAATCTTCTAAATCCTTAAATATAACCGGGTAACCAACAGGACTCTTCTCTACCCGTAAATCGCCTGGGAAAAAGGAATTTAACGTGTTTAATAGTAATGTTCTCACCTCTTTTGATTGGTGAAAATAACCGGAATGATCAATTGATTGGATGCCCCAACAAACATTTTCGAAATTATCATTATCGTTAACCACAGTAGCTATCCACTCCTTGCTAATTTTTGACTGGAAATAAAACGTATGTGATCCATAAATAACCATACCGCTGTAAAACTCTTCACTACATCCGGTACTTTCCCATTGGATACCTTCGAATTTATTTTTCAATAGCCCTAACGGAATTTCAATGTGCTGAATGATGATCTTTGTTGGCGAAAATACCAGGTTGGGAATGGTTCTCTTAAGGTATTTGTAAGTCGACTCTTTAACCGACCATAATAACCATACATATTTCTCAAAAGGCATTTCTGCAAATTGCGGCTGACCATAAAGCCCCTGCTCCCCAGCAGAAAGGATCTTTGAATAAAACCTGAACTGGCTGGTTCGTTGTTTATCCACCAATCTTAATGCTACAATATCATTACCGGCACTTTTCATGCAGATAGATTCATTTTATCAATTATTACATCAATGCAACTTCCAACTTTGTACATTTTTTCTGCTGAGTCTAAATCAATTTCAATATTGTATTTTGATTCTGCGTCTATAATAATATCCACCAGGTTAGCCGAATTGATCTTTAGATCCTTCACCAAATCAGTTTCTTCACTAATTCCATCAAGCATTTCTTTGTTTTCCGTGTAAGGGGCAAGTACTTTTTTTAACTCAGTTAAAATAGTTGTTCTATCCATTGATATTATATTTTGAAATTATTAAACAGGTATTAACGTCGCCGAAGCCAAAATTAGCTTTTGCTACAACATTAATCTCTTTGTTTACCATTGTTGTGGGTAAATTGTTGGCACTTATTAAATCTATAATTTCCGGGTTGGGGTCTTCCAGGTTGATATTGGGGTGTGCAAATTGGTGCACGATCTGCAATACGGCAGCTACAGCTTCAATCGAACCTGCCGCACTAAGGCAATGCCCGATCATCCCCTTTAATGAATTAACCAATGGAAAATCATCTCCTTTTCTATCCAGTGCATGCACCCAGTTTTGAATCTCGAGTTTATCAGCAATGGTAGCGGTTAAATGCCCGCATATCAAATCTATTGACTGCGCGGAGGTGTTTGCATTAGCCAGGGCTTCCCTGATACATTTAATAACACCCACAGAGCCTGGGGCTGTCATAGTGCCGCCATTTCGCTGTCCCCCGGAATTATTACTTCCGCCAAGTATTTCTGCGTATATGGTAGCATTGCGTGCCAGTGCAAAATCAAGGTCCTCCAGGATAAGGGCTCCCGCACCTGAGCCGGGAACGAAACCACCGGCCGACATACTCATTGGGCGCGATGCCTTTTCGGGTTGATCATTAAATTTTCTTGACAAAACACGCATAGAATCAAATGCTCCAAATACATAGGAGTCTACATATTCACTGCTGCCCACTACCATCCGCCTGGCCATGCCATATTTAATATATTCATAGCCCATTAAAATAGCCTGGGTTCCGGTGGCACAGGCTGCCGAGTTACTAATGATCTTATTACCCAATCCTAATCGTCCCGAGATATATGAGGTAAGTCCGCTGTTCATGATCTGCTCCACCACGCGCGAACCTAGTTTTTTTGATTCCTTAGCATCAACACGGGTAATTGCATTCTTGATCACATCAGTATCAGCCACGCTACTGCCAAATACACAGCCCGTTTCCCAAAGCGTTTCTTCTTTTACAATTTCGTTGCCTGCATCCATCCAGGCATCCAGGGCGGCTTTTATGCCAAAGGCAATAGCTTTGCCTTTTAAACCATACAAGCTGGTTTCGGTAATATAATTTCTTAGTTGTTCCCATTCAAATTCAGGCAAACCGCTTACCTGGCAAGTAAACTTGAGTTCTTCATATTGCGGGATAAATTTTATACCCGACACACCGTTCCGTATAGCGTGCAGAAAATCCGGAACACTCATTCCATTGGGTGAAACTACTCCTAAACCGGTTATAACAACACGACGCCTCAACTTGCTTTATTTTTTATACCGGCATTTTTAATAATACCTGAAAATATGCCTTTTGCAATTAATTCTGCTGCACCATTACGCATTTCTATCAAACACTTCAATTTGCCGAAACGAAAATATTGTTTTTTGGAAGTAACTATAACTTTTTCTCCTGGTAATACCATTTTAAAAAAAGAAACATCTGTAGCCGTAAGTAAAGGGAATGATCCCTCATCCATTAGCCCGGCTTCCCCATTTTCACTGATAAGTAGGTGTATACCTAAGACTACCAGGCCTATCTGTGCCATAATTTCAGTAATTATAACGCCGGGTGTTACCGGATTGTTTCTAAAATGATCTTCATAAAAAAAGGCATCTTTTCTTAATGTATAATCCCCTGTTACGCCATCTTTATCCAGTGCTGAAATATTATCTATAAAAAGGAAAGAGGATTTATAAGGTAAATAAGTTAATATATCGTTGTACATATTATTGGTATGTCCCTGGTTTTGAATTTTATATCAGCCTTAAATTTGATATGAATTATCTGCAATGCTCCCCACCGTCTACATGAATTAAAGAACCATTTATCCAGTATGCTTCATCTGTGCATAGCAGGTAGATCACATTGGCTATGTCATTCGGTATTGTTATCCTGCCCATAGGATTTCTTTCTTTTGCCATACTGATTAACTTTTCACTCCCGGGTATCTTTTTTAGTGAAGGTGTTTCGGTAATTCCCGCCTGTATCAAATTTGTTTTTAATCCATATTTACTTAATTCTATCGCCATATAAGTTATAAGGCTTTCGAGTGATGCTTTGGCAATGGACACCGCAGCATAGCCTTCCCAATATTTATGAGCGCCTTCACTTGTGAGCCCTATTATCCTGGCATCTGGTTGAAAAAGTTCTGCTTTTAAAAGAGATCTGGCCCAATCCAATATACTGGTTGACATGGCATAAGTTGTAAACTGGATATCCTCAATTGAAAGAACCTCGTGACTTTTATCCAGGTCGCCATCTGGCAAAACTAATGGTTTTAAATTGCCTCTTGCTATGGAGTGAAGGAGGAGTTTGACGCTATGCTTTTTACCAATAATGGCCGAAAATTGTTCAATAAACGAGTTACGTCCCGAAGCGTCTAAGCCATTTATGTTAAATGGCGCGATATTTATTTCACAAGTTTCAGCTAATTTTAAAAATCTTTCTTTAAGCGATCTTTCTGCAGTTGCTGTTTCCCGGTATAATACAGCGATGTTCATACCATGCATAGCCAGTTTTTCAACTGCTGAAATGCCAAATCCACTTGAGCCACCTAAGATAATAGCCCATGAATGAGAAAATTGCTTTTTATTTTTAGGCACTTAAACTTTTTTAAAGAGGTAATATATAAAAGGTTTATTTGTTTTGATTTGATCCATGAATTAAGGTAAATAAAATGCGAGTGCATATCTAATCATGGATAAAGCCATTAAAAGTAAGTGAAAACTATCAAATTCTCTATATTTGCAAGGCACCCGATTGGATTTCGCTATGAAATTAAGAATAATATTTGCATTGTTTTTTATTCTTTCCGGTGCGATTGCAGAAAGTAAAAATTTGATCCAAAATTTTGACAGAGAGGCTTTTTATATGGTGATGGCATCAGGAAAGATGGAGGATATTAATGAAGAACTTACCCTGTTAAATTCAGCTACAATAAACGAAAAAGAAGCCTATTTGGGAGCCCTGTTGATGAGAAAGGCCGGAATTGTAAAAATACCTAAGGAAAAACTAAAGTTCTTTAAAAAAGGGCGTATTAAACTGGAGACAGCATTATTAAAAGACAGTAGCAATGGCGAATATCATTTTTTGAGGCTAGCCATACAGGAACATGCACCCGAAATAGTTAAATATCGTACTGAAATTGAAACCGACAAACAATATATTAAAAGATCTTTTAAAAATTTATCCTCCGCTGTTCAGCAAGCCATTATTGATTATAGTAAAAATTCAAAAATATTGCACCCACAAGATTTTTAATTTTTAAAAGGATGAGTAAAAAAGTATTGGCTATATATTATACGCAATCGGGCCAGCTGGGTGATATTGTTGATCATTTTACTGCACCGCTTATTGAGGCAGGTATATCAGTAGAAAAAGTAAGTATCAACCTGGCAAAAAATTATTCATTCCCCTGGACCACTGCTGGTTTTTTTAGTGTGATGCCTGATTGTGTTTTAGGTGTGCCTGCAGAACTGGCTCATTTTGAGCTTAAGGAAAAGGTCTATGATTTGGTTATTTTAGGATACCAGGCCTGGTTTTTATCCCCAAGTATCCCCTTTAACTCTTTATTACAGCATCCTGATTTAATTGCTATCTTAAAAAACACCCCGGTAATAACCATAACAGGCGCGCGTAATATGTGGCTTAACGCTTTTGTAAAGGTTAAAAAAATGATTCATGCCACAGGTGCTAAACTGGTTGGCAATATCGCATTGGTAGATACGCATCCAAACCCCGTAAGTTTTGTTACCATTTTTCATTGGATGCTCCATGGTAAAAAAGAACGCTATCTAAACATTTTCCCCCCTCCAGGTGTTTCAGATGTTGACATTAAGCATACCAGTGTATTTGGCGAGCGGGTATTGCCACATTTAAACAGCAATGAATGGGGTGGATTGCAGGAAGAACTGGTTATTGAAGGTGCGGTTAAATTAAACTACAATTTAATGATCATTGAATCTGTAGCGGGTAAAATATTTGCGTTTTGGGCTAACTTTATTGTAAAAAGGAAAAACAGGGCTGCCTGGCTTAAGGTATTCAAATATTATCTTTTGATCGCTTTTTTTATAGGTGCACCTATTATTCTTACCATAGATGCAATTTTTTTTAAGCTATTTTCGCCAAGGCGTATAAAAGCGAAAAAAGAATATTATTTAAATTTAAATTGATCTACCCGAATGCCTGATATCGAAGTATACATAAATAGAACATCCGCCTATTTTCCTAATGACCCTGTTCCTAATGATGATATGGAATTATACCTGGGCTTTATTAACGGTAAACCTTCCAAATCAAAAAGTATTGTATTACGTAATAATGGTATAATAAACCGGTATTATGCTTTAGCAAAAGGCGGGCAAGCTACTCATACTAATGCGCAAATGAACGCATTAGCTGTGAAAGCATTATTTGAAGATGATCCTGCTAAAATAAAAGATATTCAATTGCTTTCGTGCGGAACATCATCACCCGATCAGATGATGCCCAGTCACGGTGTAATGACACACGGTTGGCTGCCGGAATCAGAAGCTATAGAAGTTGTTTCTCCGGCAGGTGTATGCTGTGCAGGTATGCATGCCATTAAATATGCCTATATGGCTATCAGAACAGGCGATGTAAAACTTGCAGTGGCAACCGGTTCTGAGAGATTTTCGCGCCTGCTGGTATCGGATGTTTTTGAAGAAGAGGCACAAAAACTAAAAGCCCTTAGCAATAATCCCTACATAGCGTTTCAAAAAGATTTTTTAAGATGGATGCTGTCTGATGGTGCAGCTGCATTTCTGATGTCGGACAAACCCAATGAAAATGGGCTTAGCTTTCGACTGGATTGGATAGAAGGGGTTTCCTATGCAAACGAGATGGAAACCTGCATGTGCATGGGGGCCGAAAAGATGCCCGATGGCACATTGAAGGGATTTATGGATTTTACTCCTGAAGAAATTATGAACAGGTCAATCTTCAGCATAAAGCAGGATATTACCTTGTTAAGTAATAACATTGTGACCTTGGGTGGCAAAAAAATAAAAGAGATATTCGACAGGAGAGGACTTACTATAGCTGATATTGATTATTTTCTACCTCATATCTCCAGCAAGTTCTTTAAAAGTAAAATTTATGACCTCATAGAAGAAGTATACGGCGGTGGCATTCCCTACGAAAAATGGTTTATTAACTTATATACCGTGGGCAACATTGGTGCGGCATCAGTTTTTTTGATGATAAATGAACTGCTCAATAGCGGAAGGTTGAAAAAAGGTGAAAAACTTTTATTACTTGTTCCAGAAAGCGCACGGTTCTCGTATATGTATGCAATGCTTACGGTGTGTTAAAAACAATTATTGTTAATGTTCATTTTCAGAATACATGAAGAAAGAAGATGTTCCGCAGGATTTGAGTTCGCTTGGCAGCATCACCAAGGAAGTTTGTTACGCTACGGACAATTCAGGCAAATATGTTACTGAACTGAGCCGGGGATGGGATATTAAAATTACAGCCCTTGAAGCTGCCTGGCAGGATATTGAAGGCCGCATTGAGGCTGCCCGGAGAAAAGTATTAAATAAAGAATCCAGCCCCTTGCTGTTTTTTATAGAACGAGGACTGATGGATATTGGGATTTTAGCAGACTATACCGGTTTTTGGAAATGGCAGATAAAAAGACATCTGAAACCGGCTGTGTTTAAAAACCTATCTAATAAAAAGCTTCAGCGCTATGCAGAAGTTTTTAATGTGAGTGTTGATGACTTTAAAAATATGAATGTGCATGGAACTTAATTTTGAACACCTACAGTCGGCACATTGTGAAAATGGAGTTACCAGAAGCTTGTTGAAAAATATTGGTGTTCATCAAATAACCGAGCCACTGGCTTTTGGCGTAGGGGCGGGGTTGTTCTTTGTTTATATTCCCCTGATAAAAATAAATAACGGGCCTGTAATTGCCTTCCGTACGATGCCAGGGCTTATATTTAAAAGAACCTGCAAAGCGTTAGGTATCCAGGTTGTTCGCAAAAAATTCAGTTCAAAGGAGCAGGCTGAGGTTTTTTTAAATGAATGCCTTGCCTCCGGTCACCCGGTAGGTTGCCAGGTGGGTGTTTATTACCTTCCCTATTTTCCAAAAGAATACCGTTTTCATTTTAACGCCCATAATTTAATTGTTTATGGCAAGGTGGATGATAAATACCTTGTTAGCGACCCTGTAATGGAAAATGTGGCAACTTTAAGCAGCTATGAACTGGAACGGGTGCGTTTTGCCAAGGGGGTACTGGCACCTAAGGGACAAATATATTATCCGAAAGCAGCGGTGATTGTAACGGAAGATCAAATTAAAAAGGCGATAATAAGCGGTATAAAAAAAAATGTCTACAATATGTTACATATCCCGGTGCCTATAGTTGGGGTAAAAGGGATAAGTTACACCGGTAATAAAATAAAAAAATGGCGTGATAAATTAGGCTTAAAGCAGGCCGGGTTATACCTGGCACAACTGGTACGTATGCAGGAAGAAATAGGAACAGGAGGAGGTGGATTTCGATATATTTATGGGGCATTTTTGCAGGAAGCTTATACTTATCACCCCATTGATGATTTATTGGAAATTTCAAAAAAGTTTACCAATTCCGGCGATCTTTGGCGCACTGCCGCCGTACAGGCAGCGGGTATTTATAAGGGCCGTGTTGGCAGCCAGGAAGATTTTAATGTAATGGGTGATTATTTGCTGGAAATAGCGGAAATGGAGCAGCAGGCATTCAAGGCATTATCCAAAATTAACTGGCGATCATGAAACGGTTAGCAGTCGAAATACAGGATCTTGGGTTTAGTTATCCGGGGCATTCAACGCCATTTATATCCAACTTCAATTTACAAATAGCAGAAGGAGAAAGATTTGGCTTGTTTGGCCCAAATGGCGCGGGTAAAACCACGCTCATGAATCTTATGACCGGTTTGCTTTCTTTTAGCGTTGGCAGCATCAAACTGCTGGGAAATGAAATAAAAAAACACGATAAATCAATAAATAAACTTTTTGGATTTATTCCGCAGGATCTCTCTTTATACCAGGAACTAAGCCCAGTAGAAAACCTGGAATTTTTTGGAGCCTGGTCGGGCCTGCACAAACATGAGATCAAAACCAGAACCAAAGATTTATTAGGTATATTGGGTTTGGCAGAAGTTAGGGACACACCGGTACAAAAGTTTTCGGGTGGAATGAAACGTAGGGTAAATCTTGCCATAGGAGTAGTATGCAATCCCCAAATATTGTTCCTGGACGAACCTACAGTTGGTGTAGATGTTCAAACCAGGTTTGCTATAATTGACTATCTGAAAGAGTTGAATAAAAATGGCACCACACTGATATATACTTCGCACCAGTTAAGTGAGGCAGAAGGCTTATGTAAGAAAATTGCTTTAATTGATGAGGGAAAGATCATTGCACATGATGATCTCGATACTTTATTGGCTCAGTACAGGCAGGATGGCCTGGAAGGTTTGTTTTTAAAATTAACAGGTAAAAATTACAGGAATTCATAATGTTTAAACTTTGGGCCACCATCATTAAAGACATTCGAATCCTAATCCGGGATAAGGTTGGGCTATCGCTTATGTTTGGTATGCCTATTTTGCTGGTGCTAATTGTTACCAGTATTCAGAATAGCACTTTCCAATTAATTAATAAAAACAAAATACCTCTACTGGTATGCAACCGTGATACAGGAAAAATAAGCTTTGAGTTTATACAGGTTGTTGATACCTTAGGAATGTTTAAACTTGTTCAGATTTCAAAAGATCAAAGCGAAAAGCTGATCATTGACAGCATGCACACCAGGGATGCTCTTTTGGCTATGGTTATACCGGTAGATTTTTCTGTAAAAACAGAAGCAAAAGCAAAAATCGTAACAAGCAAGGCATTGAATGCATTTGGCCTGGAAGGAGATACAGTTAGTTCAAATGCAGGCAATGTTGGACCGGTTACTTTATACTATCAGCCTATCTTACAGGAATCGTTCCGGCGATCAATTCAGGGCGCATTATACAGCGCATTGCAATTGGTAGAAAGTAAACAAATATTAAGAACCTTGTATTTTTCTATTAATGAAAAACCTCTACCGGTAAAATTGGAAAATGAGCTAATGAATAACAAGATTGCTATCAATGAAGTACCGGTTACACGGGATGGCAGCAGGAACATACCTAATGCCACTCAGCATAATGTGCCTGCGTGGACCATATTCGCAATGTTCTTCGTGGTGATATCATTGGGAGGAAGTATTGTCAGGGAAAAACTGAGCGGAAGTTTTACGAGATTAAAAACTTTACCAACCAACTATTTCGTAGCGCTGTTATCAAAACAACTCACCTATTTAGCGGTAACTATGGTGCAGGCGGCAGTAATTTTTACGATAGGTATCTGGGTATTCCCATTCATAGGTTTGCCAGCACTGAATCTTCCTGCTGATATAGTGGGCCTGGTTTTTGTTTCGTTAATTTGTGGATGGTGTGCCGTAAGTTATGCAATTTGTATTGGGGTTTTTGCACAAACACAGGAGCAGGCTAATGGTTTCGGCGCAGTATCTATTGTAATACTTGCTGCTATCGGCGGTTTAATGGTACCAAGTTTTGCTATGCCCGAGTCGTTTAGAATGATCATGAAATTATCACCCTTGCATTGGTGTCTGGAAGCTTACTACGGTTTGTTCCTGGAAGGAGGGAAACTGAAAGATGTTTTTATAAGTATTATACCTTTATTGATTATTACTATATTCATACAGCTAATAACAGTTTTAGGGTTGAAAGTAAAAAAACTTATTTGAATAAATACAGCTAAATGGAAATTCAAGAATTAAAACAACAATTAAAAAAACAAATTATAGAGTGCCTGAATCTAACACCTTTAACACCAGAAGAAATTAAGGACGATCAGTCTTTATTTGGCGACGGATTAGGTTTGGATTCTATTGATTCACTCGAGCTTATTGTTTTACTCAAAAGGGAATATGGAATAAACATCCAGGACCCCAGGGAAGGTCGTAAAGTATTGGTGGATGTAAATACAATGGTTGAGTACATAGCCCAACACAGAACAAAGTAAACCCCAGGGTGCATTTACAACCCAAGGCTTCAGCCTTGGGATACAAACGATCCCCGGAATTTAAAACAGATGTCCTCCCGGTCAATTAAATTAGCAATAACATAAAAATTCTTATTATCTGCCGAACTGTATGATAGTGTCAATTGCAGGATATAGTTATCCCCCGGATCTATTAATCTAAGAAATTTAATATGATCCGCTTTTGTTAGTCGAAAGGATATGTTAAGCGTACTTTCTAATATTTCTTTTACTATTTGCAGCATGCAGGCACCTGGCAAAACCGGTTGGCCAGGAAAGTGCCCGCTAAATATTTCATTATTTTTATTGATCTCCAGGGTAGCCTTAATGGAATTCTTCGGATGATCCAATAATATGATTTTAAAAAAATCTTTTAGCATTATTTTCAACTTGGTTAGCAGGCAGAAACCAGCATTAATGAATGATATATATTCAGGTAATGATTATAGATCAGTATTTTTTTTGGATAGGCATTTTTTATATTCCCTTCTATAATAACAGCCGGAACTCCCACTGTTTTTATTATATTTGATGCCATCCACAAAGCAAATGATGCCGAGGTTGAATACTCCCCGCACAGATGTTTATAATTTGCCAATGTGCAATTGTTAAAAAGTGAAAAGCTCAGTTGCCTGTAAGGCTCATCATTATTCAGGTCGCCGTTTCTACCCGTAATTATGAGATCGATATCATCCATAGTCAGCGCATGCAAAGCTAAAAATGCAATGATCTTTCGTTCAATTTCTTCGGAATCTTCTGGATTATAGAAGACGTGCAGGCCATTAAGTTCAGCGAGGTTATCTGTAGATGGCTTCTTAGTTAATAAAAAAAACACGGAGCCTTCACCACCAATGGTTCCTTTTGATCTGTTATTAAATAGAGATAAATTAGAAACGGAACCTCTTTTATATAAACCCAGGCGGCTTAATATGGTAAAACTGGCATCTGTCATTTCATCTATACCTCCTACAAGAATATTATCAGCTTCATTTTCTGTTAAAAGCATGGTTGCATCAAGTAAGGCACTTTCGAATGAAACGCCTTTATGAACAAATGTATTATTGTATCCGTGACATTTAAGCATCAAAGCAATTTGAGCCCCCACCGTATTGTGGGTTGATTGGATAAACGCAGTTGGTGGAAGCAGTTCTTCTTTAAGCTCAATCATCCTTGTTAAAAATGATATCGTATCCTCCAGGCAACCTAATGCCGTGCCTGTTATGATGGCATCGGGCATATTTGTATTCCCTTCTAGTAAACATTTCTGTGCTGCTGCCACCCCCATTTTAATAATGTGGCTCATCCTTCTGATTAACTTCGGATCAATGTATGCCGTATAATCCGGTTCTATGGCTCTTAAACGGGTTTCATTATACTCAACAATCTCTGATAAAAAGTCCGCATTACCGAATGTTTTTTGCGGTGATATACAGGCAGATGAACGAATATATATTGTCATTTTATATCCCCGAAAATATTAATGATGTACAATTTCCTCCAAAACCAAATGAGTTCGACATCACGTGATTAATGGCCCGGCCTTTTAAGAATCTCGTTTCTGGTGCAAAGGGCAATTCATGCATCTGTGTTTTAAATCGCAGATTTGGATAGATAATTCCATGCCTGATCGCTAAAACAGAAAATACCGCTTCAACACCTCCGCTGGCACCTAACGTATGGCCGGTAAACGATTTGGTAGAACTCATGGGTGGATAATGCGGATCAAATATTCGTTTTACAGCAGTACCCTCTG
>JADGPY010000010.1 GCA_017882205.1 Chitinophagaceae bacterium | reverse complement strand
TGGTGGAAAATATTATCGTTCGTATTGCTTGTTTACACCATCGTTGGTGGGTTTTTGCTGGATGTACCTCATCTTTTCATTCTCAATGAAACCATCCGCAATCTTTATTTTCATGTTTGTATGTGGTTTGGGATGATGATTCTTTTTATTATCAGCTTTATTTATAGTATTCGTTATCTCCGGTCTTATAACCATCGCTTTGATATTTATGCTAAGAATTTTGCCGCTGTTGGCAGCTTCTTTGGCATTCTTGGATATGGAACAGGCGCCATTTGGGCAAGTTATACATGGGTAACCGACCAGGGGCAGTCGTTAGGCAGCATTCTAAAGGAACCAAAGCTAATTGGTGCTGCAATTGCTTTATTGATCTATGGGGCATACTTTGTATTGAGAGGTTCTTTTACCGATATTGATAAAAGAGCAAGGATCAGCGCAGTGTACAATATTTTCGCTTTTGCAATGCTTTTTCCAAGTATTTGGATCATTCCACGCCTTGTAGGAAGTCTGCACCCTGGTGCACCTGGCGGCGAAGGGGGCAATCCGGCACTTAATTTTAAGGATATAGATAGCAGGCTTCGAATAGTTTTTTATCCCGCCATTTTTGGCTGGACATTATTAGGAGTATGGATAGCAACTCTAAAGATCAGGTTGCAATTAGTAAAAGATAAAATTTTGTTTAATGCTTAAACGCCTTTTTCAATCGTATCCTGCTGGAACGATCATTCGCTCAGCATTAATATTTTGTTTTATGTTACCTGGATCTCTTTGTTTTGCACAGGAAAAAGTAGAAATGGCGGATACAATGCGAAGCAATGGAAAGATCTATGTTGTAGTTGTAGTATGTCTGACTATTTTGATCGGTTTATTTATCTATGTATTTGCATTAGATAGAAAGATGACAAGGTTGGAGAAAAATAAGGAGTAAAAAAAAGAATTATTAAGAACGATTGCTAATATAAAAAACGATTTTATGTCATCACAACAGCCATACAGTTTTTTCCAGAGTGTTGAAAGAAGCTTTGATAAAGCAGCAATATTTACAGATTGGGACCCTGGCATTTTAGAACAGATAAAGGCGTGTAATAGTGTTTACCAAATGCGCTTCCCCGTTAAAATTAATGACAAGATAGAAGTGATTGAGGCATATCGGGTCCAACACTCTCATCATAAAACCCCGTGCAAAGGTGGTATTAGGTTCAGTATAGCGGTTAACCAGGATGAAGTAATGGCGCTCGCGGCACTTATGACCTATAAATGTGCCATTGTGAATGTCCCCTTTGGCGGAGGAAAAGGTGGGATCAAGATCGATCCAAAAAAATATACTGCTTATGATCTTGAAAAAATTACACGACGTTATACTGCAGAATTAATCAAGAAAAATTTTATTGGACCCGGTACTGATGTTCCTGCTCCTGATTATGGTACAGGGGCACGTGAGATGGCCTGGATCCTGGATACGTATGTAGCCATGCATCCTGGAGAAATCGACTCTGCTGGTTGTGTAACCGGTAAACCTGTTTCCCAGGGTGGAGTTCGAGGTCGTACAGAAGCCACAGGGCTTGGAGTGTTCTACGGACTTCGGGAAGTGTGCAATATGAGTAATGTAATGGATAAGTTAGGGCTAAGCGTGGGTGTGGAAGGAAAGCGTGTTTGCGTGCAGGGACTTGGTAACGTTGGATATCATTCAGCATTATTTTTCCAGCAGGCAGGTGCAAAAATAATTGGGCTGGCAGAATATGAAGGGGCCATCTGGAGCAAGGAAGGAATGGATGTAAATGCTGTATTTGCTCATCGTAAAAGTACTGGCTCCATCCTCCATTTTGAAGGAGCTAGTAATTTTGAAAAAAGTAGCGACGCATTGGAAATGGATTGTGATATTCTTATTCCTGCGGCACTTGAAAATGTGATCAATAATGAGAATGCACCAAGGATAAAGGCGAAGATAATAGGTGAAGCTGCGAATGGTCCTTTGACCCCTGATGCGGATGAAATACTTGCATTGAAGGGTACCATAGTAGTACCGGATATGTACTTGAATGCCGGAGGTGTAACAGTAAGTTATTTTGAATGGCTAAAAAACCTTAGCCATGTACGTTACGGACGAATGGAAAAACGTTTTGCCGAAAACATGAACAATCATATCCTGGGGCAGATGGAAGAACTAACTTCAAAAAAGGTTAGTTCCGTTGAAAGAGAATTTATTCTTCATGGAGCAGATGAGGTAGATCTAGTGAGAAGCGGCCTTGAAGAAACTATGATTGCAGCTACAAGAGAGATAATGGACATTTGGCAAAAAAATCCATCCATACCTGATATGCGCACAGCTGCATATGTTTGTGCGATTAATAAGGTTGCAACATCGTACGCGGAACTGGGAATATTCCCTTAAGTGAAATATTAACCCAATCTACGAACTTGTGCTGCCAGTTGTTGGAGGTGGGGTTGATGAGTCAGCAGGAGCTGCCTTTTTATTAAAAAGATCATGAATATACTTCTCAGCATCCGGGAAATGCTCCTTAAACGCATCTGCGGCCTTCGTTGTTAATTCATCAAAATATTCTTTTGCTTTCTCAACTCCGCTTTCTGCTTCATCTTTTAATTTGTGGGCTTTCTCTTTTAAGCTATCCGCCATTTTTTGTTTTTCTTCATCCGACATGCTCATGTATTTACCGGCACCAAGCACCGCTGCTGCTCCGAATAATAAGGTTGCAAGATGTTTAGGATTTACGCTCATAACTTTAGGGATTAATGTTGTTTAATTATAAAGGTACTTATAGTTCTTAGTTCTAAGTTAAGTAATTTTTTAATTTGCTTCTGAATACTCCGGAAACACATTTATCTCCTTAAACGTTTTAAACAGTTTCTCAAATCCAAAACAATAACTACCATTAGTAATAATCAGGTATTTGGCAGGTAAGGTAATATGGTACCGCAGTACCTGGTCCAGCACTTTTCTATCCAATGGCGCATTCATTTCCTTGCACTCTATAATCATCCAGGGCAATGAAGTCCTGGAATAAACTACAATATCACAACGTTTTTTTAATTCCCCCAACATGATCTCTTTTTCAACCGCAATAAGGGAAGAAGGATATTGTTTCGTTTGTATGATGTATTGAAGCATGTTTTGCCTCACCCACTCTTCCGGTGTTAGTATTAGCCACTTTTTACGGATACTGTCAAAAATTCTCTGTACAGTATCTTCTTTCCTGATTTTAAACTCATGTATGGGGTAACTTACTTTGATCATAACTAACCTCGCTAATAATTTTGTATTTTTATCATTGGTTATAAAATCTGAACCTGCAACAAAGATGAAGACTAAAACTGAGATCGTCGAGAATTGGCTACCAAGATACACTGGCGAGAAATTAGAAAATTTTGGCGAATACATATTGCTGACAAATTTCAGCAATTACGTGAGTATGTTTGCTGAACTGAATTCAGTAAAAGTCATCGGTCTGGAGAAACCGATGGAGTGTGCAACTGCAAATAATATTACCATCATTAATTTTGGTATGGGTAGCCCAACGGCAGCAACAGTCATGGACCTGTTAAGTGCCATAAAACCAAAGGCTGTATTGTTTCTGGGCAAATGCGGGGGATTAAAAAAACGTAACAAAATTGGCGACCTGATATTACCCATCGCTGCTATTAGGGGGGAAGGAACTTCCAATGATTATTTTCCTGCTGAAGTACCTGCACTACCAGCGTTCGCATTACAAAAAGCGATCTCAACAACCATCCGTGAATATGAATTTGATTACTGGACTGGCACAGTATATACCACCAACAGGCGTGTATGGGAGCATGATGATGTCTTTAAAGACTATCTGACAAAGATTCGAGCATATGCTATTGACATGGAAACAGCCACTATCTTTATCGTCGGATTTTATAATAAGATCCCAACAGGCGCTCTATTACTTGTAAGCGATTCGCCAATGGTACCTGAGGGAGTTAAAACTGAAGCCAGTGATTTAAGCGTTACCGCGCAATTTGTAGAACGCCACTTGAAGATCGGAATAGATTCATTGAAGCAGCTAATGAATAATGGGTTGACTGTCAGGCATCTGAAATTCTAATTAATTAACATTTATTGTATCCTCTTCTTGATATTGAAAACCTTTCAGTAGAATTTGAAACAGAGAGCGGCATCACGTCTGCCATTAAAAATATTTCTTTCCAGGTAAATAAAGGTGAAGTTGTTGCCATCGTTGGCGAATCGGGCTCAGGCAAATCTGTTACTTCATTAGCCATCCTGCAGTTATTGTCAGTGCCTCCTGCCCGGTACACAAGTGGACAAATTTTATTTACAAGTAACAATAAGCAAACAAACCTGCTTACCCTTAGGCATGCTGAAATGCGTTCTATCCGTGGCAACCAGATCACCATGGTTTTCCAGGAACCCATGACCTCCTTAAATCCTGTTCTTACATGCGGAAACCAGGTAATGGAAGCACTTCAGTTGCATAAGCATCTAACAAAACAACAAGCAAGGAAAGAAACAATAGAGTGGTTTGAAAAAGTAAAGCTACCCACTCCATCGTCTATCCTTCACCGATACCCACATCAGTTGAGCGGGGGACAGAAGCAAAGAGTAATGATCGCTATGGCTATGAGCTGTAATCCATCATTGCTGATTGCGGATGAACCAACAACGGCCCTGGATGTGACTGTACAAAAAACGATACTATTACTCATAAAAGAATTACAGCTACAATACAACATGGGGGTGATATACATCACCCACGATCTGGGTCTGGTATCTGAGATCGCAGACAGAGTGATCGTAATGTATAAAGGTGCAATAGTAGAGCAAGGCACTATCAGCGAGATCTTTTTACACGCTAAACATCCTTATACAAAAGCACTTCTTGCCTGTAGGCCAGTGAACTATGTAAAAGGAAAAAGATTGACTGTTGTTAGCGACTTTATGCATGATGGAGACAAGGCACAAACCGAAAAAGAGGTAGCAGAATCCAGGGAACATGAAATAAAAACTAAAATAATAAAACTAAGAAATGGAAAACGGGAAGAACAAAGTGAAAAAGAAGTTCTTCTTAGAGTTGAAGATCTGAAAGTATATTTCCCAATCAGAAAAAATATATTTGGAAAGACATTACAGGAGTTTAAGGCTATAGACGAAGTGAGCTTTACAATATCAAAGGGCGAAACAGTAGGATTAGTGGGCGAAAGCGGATGTGGTAAAACAACCTTAGGAAGAACCCTTATCCGTTTGATAAAACCAACAGCAGGCAACATATTTTTAGAAGACCGCAACATTGCACAAATTGCAGACAATGAAATGCGCCGACTAAGAAAAGATATCCAGATCATCTTCCAGGATCCTTATGGATCATTAAATCCCAGGCTTACAATTGGCAGTGCTATCCAGGAACCAATGAAAATTCATGGTCTTCTTCAAACAGATAGAAAGAGAAAAGACAAAGTAATTGAGTTATTAGAAAAAGTAAATTTAAGACCAGAGCACTTTAACCGCTATCCTCATGAATTCAGTGGAGGCCAGCGTCAGCGGATATGTATTGCAAGAGCATTAGGCTTAAATCCTGAATTTATTATCTGTGATGAAAGTGTATCAGCGCTTGACGTAAGTGTGCAAGCACAAGTATTAAATTTATTAAATGATCTTAAATCAGAATTTGGGTTTACCAGCATTTTCATCTCCCATGATCTTTCTGTTGTACGATATGTTAGTGATAGGATTATGGTGATGAAGGA
>JADGPY010000461.1 GCA_017882205.1 Chitinophagaceae bacterium | reverse complement strand
TTGTTGGCAATGGCAAGGGTTTTAAGGGAGCTATGTATTTGCAGACAGAAAAAGGTACATTTAAGGAAATACCAGGACCATGGATTAACGATTCGCTTTATGAAGATACAGGGGCCTTACTGTTTGATGCTGATAATGATGGAAGATTGGATTTATATGTGGTTAGCGGAGGCAACGATAACAAGGGGAAAGAGGAATTTTACCAGGACAGGTTGTATTTAAATACGGAAAAAGGGTTTATCAAATGTAAAAACTGTCTGCCAGCTGACTTACATAAAAGCGGGAAATGTGTAAAAGCTGCAGATTATGACAAGGATGGACATCTGGATTTATTTGTAGGAGGACGTATTGTTCCCGGAAAATACCCCCTCCCTGCAAACAGTTACATTTTAAGAAATAATGGAGGAAAAGGAGTTGATCTGAAATTTGAAAATGTTACAGAAAAAATTGCACCCGATTTATTGAATCTGGGACTTGTCACCGATGCTGTTTGGGATGATTTTGACAACGATGGGAATGTTGATCTGATAATTGTAGGTGAATGGATGAAAATACACTTTTTTAAAAATTCTTCAAATAGATTTATTGATGTTTCTGATAAATTGGGATTTAATGAAACTGTCGGCTGGTGGAATAGTATTAAAAGTATCGACATTGATAAGGATGGCGATAACGATTACCTTGTTGGTAATCTTGGATTGAATTATAAATATAAAACCAGCGAAAAAGAACCATTTGAAATATACTCCAATGATTTTGACTTAAATGGCAAATTGGATATCGTGCTCGGTTATAGTGAGAAAGGGAAAAATTATCCTGTCGATGGTTTTGATGCTGCGATCAGGCAGCTTCCGGTTCTGAAACTAAGGTACAAAGGTTATGAAGAATTTGCTGGTGCAACTCTGCAGGAGATATATGGTGAACAAATGTTGAAGGCTTCTTTGCACTACAAGGCAAATACTTTTGCCAGTTATTGGATTGAAAATAAAGGAAAAGGGGCATTCACAATGCATAAACTACCAAACTGGGCCCAATTTTCTTCCATCAATGATATGGTTGAAATAAAATATAATGATAATGGTACTGGTTTTATTGTTGCAGGCAATTTATATAGTTCTGAAGTAGAAACGCCCAGAAATGATGCAAGCATTGGGTTGATTTTACTATCAGATACCAAAGGTGAAATAAAGGTTGTTCCACCGGCAGAAAGCACTCTGATGATTAAGGGTGAAGTGAAAGTTATAAGGAAGATTAAATTAGCTTCCGGATATGACGCATTCCTGTTCGCTATCAATAATGATTCACTGAGATTACTTGAATTCACGTTAAACGGTAATAAGTGATAATAATAAACTAATTAAGTGGCTTTTCGGAAAAGATGAATGGCATAATATTAATGTAAATGGCTGGTATTTAAAGATTATGAAAAATTTAAAATTTTTACTTGGATTGATTATTTTAGGAACTACAGGCTTCTTTGATATGAACCTAAACGCTCAGGAAAAGAATATCACAGATCCAAGAGGTAAAATGACTCCATGGAATGAAGGCGCCTGGAAAACCGGGAAATATCGGAATGTATTTCTTGAAGCCGGATATAATCAGGCAGATATTGATGCAAAACTGGCAAAGGCATATTTCGATGTTTTTGAGGGACCCCAAAAAGTATATTTTGAAGTTGGAGATTCAATGGCTTATGTATCCGATGTTAAAAACCATGATGCCAGAACTGAAGGCCTTTCATATGGAATGATGATCGCAGTGCAACTTAATAAAAAAGATGTTTTTGACCGTTTATGGCGTTGGAGTAAAACTTATTTGCAACATCAGAGTGGACCTCGTGAAGGTTACTTTGCCTGGAGTATTAATCCTCAAACGTTAAAACAAAATTCTGAAGGTTCTGCTTCTGATGGTGAACTCTATTTCATAACTGATCTTTTGTTCGCAGCTAACAGGTGGGGAAATAATAAGGGGATTAACTATTATGCTGAAGCTAGAAGAATACTAGATGCAATGTGGGCAAAAAATGGCACTGGTGGAATTAAGAATCTAATTAATGCAGAACACAAACAAATTACTTTTGCTCCGGATAATTACGGATATAGCTGGACCGATCCATCATATCATGTGCCGGCTTTTTTTGAAATATGGTCTGAATATGCCAACGATGGAAGGGAACAATTCTATCGTGATTGTGCTGATACGGCAAGGATATTTCTTCACCGGGCCTGTCATCCGGTAACAGGTCTTAATACCGATTATGCGGAGTTTAGCGGTACCCCTCGTTCAACTCAATGGATGCCTGCAGCTTTTCGCTACGATTCATGGAGAGTTCCTATGAATTTAGCTATGGACTATTCCTGGTTTGCAAAAGATAAGGTTTGGCAGCTGGATTATGCCAAACGCATTCAGAATTTTCTTTTTAGCAAAGGGATTGAGACCTATGAAGATCAGTTTAACATGGATGGTTCCATGCCAGATTTCATACTTCAGGCGGGAGGATATAAAAAATTGCGCCATTCTCTTGGCTTAGTGGCTACGTCTGCTGCTTCTTCTATTATGGGAACACAGGAAAAAAGCTGGCAATTTGTGGATGCAATCTGGAATGCAAAATTTGAACCATATTCAGATGGCTATTTTGATCCTTATTATGACGGCATATTATATCTTTTCAGCATCATGCATTTGAGCGGCAAATATCAAATTCTTAAACCAATTACATCAAATTGAACTAACAGAATTATTGATATTATTATTCTCATTTTTTAAATATGGTCTTTATATAACATATATTCACTGCCTGTTACGCTAAGAATGTTTTTCTTTCAGTCGTTTGATAACATCTTCAAGTGTTCCACTAAATGGGCCGGGTGTTTCCATTTTAATTGATACAAGAGCAGCAGCAAACTTCAATGACTCCGGAACTTTGTGATCCA
>JADGPY010000460.1 GCA_017882205.1 Chitinophagaceae bacterium | reverse complement strand
GGAACCCTGTTACCCTGCATCTGTCCGAACATTCGGAATACATTCAGCACCGGTTTATCTACGCCATTCGTTGCCAGATCCCTGAACCCACGAAACCAGGGCTGGTTTTCAAATTCAAAGGCCCAGGTTACAGCACCTAATAAATTTACTCCCCTGTCTTTTGCCAAATCATATTTCCGTGCAAAGGAAGCAGCAGTATAGCTGGAGTAAAGTGTTCCATTTCTATATCCATTATTAGGATAAATATCAGCAGGACAGGCAGCACATCCTTCAGGGTCGGATTCACCAATGATGATGGGTAAATTCTTCAATGCAGGAAAAGAAGAAACAATTTGAAAGCCTCTATCAATATGTCTTAGCTGAACACCAACATTCATCCATACCGTATCATTTATTACTCTCGGTTGTCCCTTTGCATGAAAGGTTATAAAATCAAGTGGCGAACCTTTTTTTCCTGTCACATAATTTTTACCATTCACGACGTGTTCCAAAAATGCTTTGAGAAAATTACCCGCTTTTTCGCTTCCCGGGTTAGTAGTCTCAGGACCTCCGATTCGTATGGTGGGTAAAGCTCTTTTAGCAGCGTCTGCTGTGTAATCGTACAACTTTATATACTCTTCCATCGTTCCCTTCCAGTAAGAAATATCCGGCTCATTCCATAACTCCCAATACTAGCTTTCTACTTCTTTTTTACCATAACGTTCTACGGAATGTTTTACCCATTGATATACTAATTCAGCCCATTTATTATAATCTTTTGGAGGATAATTCCACCCGGTATAATGGTAAACTTTTTCCTTTGTTGGTGTGGTTTGAAAACTATCAGATTCGGGTTTTATAGATAATGCTTCCGGCATAAACCCAAATTGTGCCAAAGGCTTCATACCACGTTGTATGTACGTATCAAAAATGCTGTCTACTATTTTCCAATAATAAATTGGTTTTCCATTTGCATCTTCTGTGTATGCATTAGTAGAACCCCATTTTAATGAATTCACACCTTCCCCGGTTACTAATAAATGATGTGCTCTTACAAAAACAGGTATGGGACTTAACGCCGCTAATTCGGAGAGTAGCTTTTTCCCATCCTTCATGTAAGTATAATTGGGTTCATCATATCCAAAAAAGGCCCAGATAGGCTTTAAGGGTTCTTTGGTTTTTTTTGTAAGATCAACCTGTATGATTGCAGGTTTCGGAGTTTGCTGCGCATTAGCAATGGAAATGCTTAATACAACAAAGACCACTAGGCAAAATGATTTCATTTTTAAAAACATTGGCGTTGGATTATATAAGGTTATTTTTTTGAAAGATCTAGCTTTAGACATTTTCATTATTCTATTTCTGTTTTACAATCCTCACCGCTGTGTATGGTTTTCCCGGCAATTCAATTAAGCTACGTCCTGAAAATTTTTTCTCCAGAGATGTTATTGTCATGTTCCATGTATCAATTATTTCAACATTGTATGATGCATCAACAGGAAGGTTGATTATAATGCTGCGTGGTTGCGCATCATTTAAATAACCCAGATAATATTCGTGATCAACACCAACACAGGAAAAAGGCATCCATGTAAATAAGGGAATAGGTTTTAACCAGGAAGGTGCACTTTCTATAATCTTTCGAAGAAATTTAATTCGTTCAGAACTTTCTCCTCTCAAAACACCACCTTTTGACCACCATAAAACATCAGATGATTTGTTTGGAAAATTGACAGGGTTTTCGGTAACATAAGTTTCTCCATGTCCTACAAATCCTCCGTTTGTAAAACCCCTCCAGAACTTTTCAGTTAGTGACTGAGCTGTTAAATTACCCCACGACCATGGAATATTTCCTTCATATCTGCATTCATCAAAAACAACAGGTTTTTTATAAGTATTCCTGTATTCTTTTGCTTTGTATGTGTCTTCACCCTGGATACTGGCGTGTGTAATCAGTGGGTTGGTATGATCGTAAATTTTTGTTCCATTATGAATACTGATGAGGTGATGAAATTTATCTTTTTTAGCGAATTGTTCAATATAATAATCCCAGTCGCTTAGTTTTTTATTTCTCATAAAATCGTACTCATTGGCCATGCTCCACCAAACATTTTTGTATGCAGCAAACCGTGCAATGATATATTCGATATACATATCTTCGGTTGTTCTGTCCAAGGTGCTGAATCCCCAACGGTCATAAGGATGGAAAACAATCAGGTCAGCCTGTATTCCCAGAGAATCAAGCTGTTTAATTCTTCTTTCTATGTTTCTGAAGAACGCCGGGTTTAGCCTGCTGAAATTCCAGTTTTTTAACGGTGTTCCTTCAAAGGGATAATACAGAGGTTCATTATTGTTCCAATCATAACTCTTAGGAAAAATGCACATGCGCATTTTATTGAAATAACCGTTTGATAATGTTTTCAGTGTTACATCTGCCAAGCTGTCTCCCTGGTGCACCCAGCCATAACACGTTGTTCCGAATGAATAGTGCGGCGTTCCATCAGCATAAGCAAAATAGAATGTGTCTTTCACAAGTACCGGCCCGTGATTATTGTTCTGCGCGGGAGTGCAAACAAAGTTTCCTTTTTTATTATCCAGCTTCTTGTCATTGCAGGTTGTTACATAGGTCCACTTTCCCTCTTTCTGAGGCATAAATCTTATTTTATAAATTCCTTCTCCATCATAAAAACCTGTAACCATGACGGTATCTCCGTCTTTAATAAACTTACCAGCTAAATGAATCTCTGTAAATGGATTCCCGGTGTTTGGTCCACTGAGCGTCAATTCGAAAACTTTCCATTTTTCAATAGTTGCCTGGCCATACAGTAAGTGACTGCAAAAAAGCAAGCAACCCCAAAAACTTATCTTTCTAAAAATTTGCATAATAGGTCAGGTTGATTTTTTTGACCACAATTAAAATTTTAATTGACTATCCGCATAACTGAACCATGAGAAATTTTGAACCACATAAGGCACATAGAAACATAGAGTTTCAAAAGAAGCCTATGTTTTTTTTTCTATTGTGTGCTATGTGACTATGTGGTTCCATTATATGGTGCATACATATGGACAGTCACTAAATTTTATTCTGCATCGTAAATAATTTTTTATTGAGCAACAAGTGTATATGTTTTTCCAGCTTGAGTTGGCAAATCATAAAGCATTGTTTCTTTTAATGGAATCGGTATAATAGTCGCTTTTTCTGAAATAATGGGCGCCGGTGTTTCTTCCACTTCGTAAAAAATATTGGTGTTCTTACCGGTAGCTTTTTTCAATGCGCTCCCGGTGTTCAATTTCATTGTATTGGTAACACGCAAACGAAGATTGCCTCCCAATGTTGATTTAATGATAGCTTTCACAAGCTTTCCATCTTTCCATTCCATGTCCACAATTTCAAAACCTCCTCTTGCCCTTATTCCTTTAATACTTCCTGATGGCCATGCATCGGGAAGAGCAGGAAGCAAATGAATGTCGCCATCAGCACTTTGCATCAGCATTTCTGTAATGCCTGAAGTGCAACCAAAATTTCCATCAATTTGAAAAGGCGGATGAGCATCAAAAAGATTATTGTAAGTGCCGCCACCACCGTCAAATCTTGTACCGGTTGTATTTACCGGTGAAAGTTGGTTTTGTATTAATTTATAAGCATGATTACCATCCAGCATTCTTGCCCACCAGTTCACTTTCCATCCCATACTCCAACCCGTTGATACATCACCGCGGTGTGTCAATGTAGTTTTAGCTGCACTATTTAATTCAGGAGTGCGGTATGGTGATATTTGATTGGATGGGAATAAACCATAGAGATGGGAAATATGGCGATGATTATCTTTTGGATCATCAATATCATCCAGCCACTCCTGCAATTGACCATACTGGCCAATATGCATTGGAGGAAGGCGCTTGCGCATTTGTTTCAACGTATCAATAAATGCAGGGTCTTTCTTTAAAATTTCTGCTACCTTAATGGTGGAGCTGAATAATTCAAAAATAATTTGGTTGGTCATGGTTGTGCCTGCATCAAGAGAAGAACCCTGGTGAGCTGCCGGTGCATTTTCCGGCGACATGTCCGGGTTTATTACGAGCCAATGATATTTTGGATGCTCCACTAAAAAATCAACATAAAAAGTAGCTGCGCCTTTAAGTATAGGATAAACAGAAGCAAGAAACGTTTTATCTCCGCTATACATGTAATGTTCCCAAAGATGTTGACTGGTCCAGCCACCTGCTGCACTCCACACTCCCCATGTAGCTCCATCAATAGCACCGGTAGCACGCCAGATATCGGTATTATGATGTGCTGCCCATCCTCTTGCGCCATACATATCTTTTGCCGTTTGTTGCCCGGTCACTGACAGATCTTTTACCATTTGAATGAACGGTTCGTGCAACTCTGCAAGATTTGTTTTTTCTGCAGGCCAATAGTTCATTTCAGCATTGATGTTGATCGTGTATTTGCTATCCCACGGCGGATTGATCTTATCATTCCAAATCCCCTGCAGGTTAGCGGCCTGGCCGCCAGGTTGTGAAGAGGAAATCAATAAATAACGACCGTACTGATAATACATTGTCACTAACTGCGGATCATTATCAGAATTAAAATTTTTCAACCGCTCATCAGTGGGAAGATTGGCTGCTTCTGTGTTGCCAAGATCAAGTTTTACCCTGTTAAAATATTTTTGATAAGCAGCAACGTGAGCAGGCAGAATTGTGGCAAATGATTTAGGATAAGCTTTATTTAAATACTCAGCGGCTCTTTTATTTTCATCACCGGTGATGTCGTGATAATTATTAAAGTTGGTAGCGATGGAAATGTAGATCGTTACAGCATTTGCATTCTTAACGCTAAGAGATGTATCAGTCGAATAGAGAGTACCACCTTCGAGCTTCATACGCACGATGCCTTTATACTTCACCATGCCTTTAACCGTTTCATGATCAGAAGTTGTTCCTGCAATCGTTAATTCTTTATTCGCAGTAGCTATTGGGACTGTTTTAATTGTTGCTCTCTTCTGAGGTGTTGTAAAAAAAGCGGTAAAAGAAATGCTGCCAGGTTTACTTGCAGTTAACCGCATTACTACAACACGATCCGGAAAAGAGGCCAATGCTTCCCGGGTATAGGTTACATCGCCAACAGTATAGGAGGTTTTGGTTACGGCTCTTTTAATATCCAATTCTCTATGGTAGTTTGAAAAATTATCGTGTCCATCAAAAGCGAGTTGAAGACTGCCCACCGGTTCAAACTTTTGCCCATGCGATTTTTTAGTGATGATCACTCTATTGGAAATCCGTTCTGCATCCTTCTGTTTACCATCAAATATCAATTGTCTTATTATAGCGAGAGAATCCAATGCTAATGGATTATCATTACGGTTGGGGCTCCCACTCCAAACAGTGTTTTCGTTTAGCTGGATGGTTTCCTGTTCTACGTTTCCATAAATCATCGCACCCAACCTGCCGTTACCAATTGGCAACGCATTTTCCCATGTTTTGCCCGATGGTTGTTTGTACCAAAGTTTTAAGCCCGACTTGGTTTGCGAAAAGCTAATAGCTGTTATAAACAATAGGAAGAGGAAGAATATTTTTTTCATTATTGTTAGAATTGAAACTTATGTTTGGTGAATAGCATTTTATTTTCTCACATTTATAATTTTCATTTTTTCATATCATTACTTTGATTGATTTTTAAAGTAATTATTCATAAACAATAACTGGTATTGTATGGCAATAGTCCAATAATTCCAGTTGTGTGCGCCTGGACGGGTAATATAATCGTGAGGAATATTACGGTATAACAATTGCTGATGAATGTTTTCATTCACCTTAAAAAAGAAATCTTCTGTGCCGCAATCAATCAACAGAGCAAGAGAGTTTGGTTTGACCAAATGCAATAAATTAATTACTGTATTTTTTTCCCAGTTCTCCGGATGTTCTGAATAACTGCCTAATCGCAAAGCCATATCCCAATTATTGGGAAAAGGCCTGATGTCCACTCCGCCACTCATGCTACCTGCAGCGCCAAAAACGTCCTGGTGCTTAATAGCCAGGTACAAAGCACCATGACCACCCATGCTTAAACCTGTGATTGCTCTTCCCTTTCTGTCTTTAATGGTTTTATACTTGCTATCAATCCAACTTACCAGCTCAGTGGACACATAAGTTTCATATTTATAATTGGGATCAACAGGGCTATCCCAGTACCAACTGTTATTACCATCTGGACAAACAATTATTATTTCGTAGAGGTCAACTGCCTTTTCAAAACCCTTTGCTTTGATTACCCAATCGCTGTAATTACCGCTGTGGCCGTGCAACAGGTAAACAACAGGTAATGCTTTTGCAGATGCATAATCATCCGGAGTAATTACAACCGCTTTTATTGTTTTTTTCATGGATGGGCTATACGTCGACACGGTATCAACAACAGCAGCATCTATTTTTTGCAGAAATGCAAAACAAAAAAAGATAGCGATAATGAATTTAAATACGTATTTCATTATTTGGCAAGTTTACAATTTTATAATGCATGTTGTTGCATGAGTTGAACTGCCAGCCAGCAAAAGACAGGAAAATACACATATAATTGTGTTTATTTTTTTCATCTTTTCTATTTAGAGTAACAATGGCAGCATGAGTATTAACTTCTTTTTGTTACTACCTGGTTTTTAATGTTATACTATTCCCGATGTAAACAACTGATTTCCTTATTGCCGCATCTGCAATGCCTGCACCGTTACCCTCACTTACAAAAACAATATTAAAAATTCGTTTCGTCAGATAACCGGGATATGCACCTTGTAATTTGCTAATGGTTAATGTTTGTGTTTTTTCATTCCATGCAAAGGGTATCACGGTGTATTTACCTTTCTCGTAATTATAATTGTCGCCTTCATCTTCATATAAACTGAATTCAGCATTAGCTCCTTTGTAAATTCGTATTTCAACTGTATCGTTTGGTTTTTCATTTGTATACTGCATCAATTTTCCCATAGGAACAATAGAACCTTCTTTTACAAACACCGGGATTTTGTCTTGCGGTGCTGCAGTTTTTATTGTTTGTCCACCATTGAAACGTTTGCCAGTCCAGAAGTCGTACCATCCAGTTGATTGTGGCAAATAAACATTCCATTCAGTAACATCAGGTTCGGTGATTGGCGCAATAAGGAAAGATTTACCAAACATATATTCAT
>JADGPY010000459.1 GCA_017882205.1 Chitinophagaceae bacterium | reverse complement strand
CCCCAAAAACAACAATGGAGGAAGTATTATAAAAATGAAAGGTAATATTGAAGGCAATGCAACGAAGTTTTCTATTTATCAAAAGCCAAGTGAAATGGATGAATTTAAAGATGCCATGAAAAACCGTGCAAAGCTTTATTCACTCCGGCTTTATGCGCCTACGGCAGTTTCTTTTTCAACAAGTCAAAATGATAAGTTAGGATTTGGTGCAGTTGCACGAGCCATAGTAACGCCGGCTTATTTTAATATTCCTTTTGATGCTGATTATGATGTAGAAGCTAAAAAAGTAAAAATTTATTTGAACACACCTATCATGGATTTTAATCCTTACACTGTTAGCTATATTTATGCCTATCTCACTTTTCCTCTAGGTATACCGTTAGTAACAAGAGTAAATTTCCCTATCAATAATGTGAAGCTCACACTTGGTAAAGTAATCGAAAAGAATAATGACTTCGATATAAAAACTGATGCGAATAATAACCTTTTTTTTAGCAAGAAAGGCGATTTCAAAATAGGCGATGCATCATCTCCTATAGAACACACTATTGATTTCACTTTATCTGTGAAGGGAGATTAATTGCAACCAGTTCAACACCTGATTTTATAAAGATTATTTCGTCTATAAATATTTTGAATTGAAAAATAATATTCAAAACGTCTGACGATTTTAAAGCTACTCTGGTCGGTTAATTTTCTGAAACCTCCGTTGCAAAAGTATTTTTATACAGGTTAAATTTTAATAAACTAAAAATCTTTTTTATGAAACAAGCAATTAAATTATCAACGGTTTTTTTTGTAATGACAGTTTTTGCCTTTATCCCCCCTAAACACAACCCTGTTGGCCATTGGAAAATATCTTATACCGATGGTTCAAACGAATATTTGGATTTCTATAAAAATGGGACGTTTAAAAGTGTTTCCGTGGACGGGAAATCAACTCATGAGGGAAATTACAAATTTAATGATGACGCGATTTCTATCAATGATAAAGAGGGGTGTGGGGATACATATTGGGGCACTTACAAATTAACTTTTTATACCGAGGATTCTGTCCTGAATACAGTACTGGAAGACTCATGCACTGGCAGAAGAGAAGCAGTAAACGGCAGCGTTTTAGTAAGACTTCTAAAATATAATTAATGTGGGTACTATAATTATTAGTTCCCCAAGAAATATTGATTTAGAAATTGTAATCGATCAAGAAATGCTGTATCAATTATTAATAAATCTCCAAAAATGTTTATGAAACGTTTTTTAGCTTTTTTGTCACTTGTAGTAATTATTTCTTTTACGACCAACATAACTTTCGGGCAAAATATCGGCATTAATAGTGATGGAAGCAAACCTGATGCAAATGCCATGCTCGACGTGAAAGCTTCCAATAAAGGAATATTAATTCCACGAACCAGCAGTGCAAGCCGAACTGCCATTCCTAACACAAAAGGATTATTGGTGTATGATACCACAGCGAATTCATTTTATTATAATGATGGAACCTCATGGCAGCAAATATCTAAAGGCAATTCAACTTTAAGCGGAACTACAAATTATATTACCAAATTTACCGGAACCTCCAGTGCAGGCAATTCTCAAATTTTTGATAACGGGCAATATGTAGGCATTGGTACAGCAACTCCTAAAGCAGGCTTGAACATTATTCATGATGGAGGCATTATAGCAAAAGGCGATACTCTTTCCGGAAACAGTTATACACTTTCCGAAACTGGTACAGGTTCAAAATTTATCTGGTATCCCAAAAGAGGAGCAATGCGGGGAGGTTTTCTGGATGCAACGTATGGCTTTTTATGGGATGACCAATACATAGGTAACTGGTCAACAGCATTAGGTTATGATGAATTTGCAACTGGCATTGGTTCATTTGCCACTGGTTTTCAAACATCATCGCAAGGCAGTTATTCCTTTTCAGAAGGTTATAATACTACAGCTCCCCGTATTGCATCTGTTGCCATGGGTTATAATACAAAAGCAGAAGGTGATTATTCTTTTGCGGAAGGAAATGGCACCACTGCTGTTGGCGTATCTTCTGTGGCAATGGGCAATGCAACAGCTACCCAAGGCAATTATTCTTTTGCTTTAGGTAACAATACATATTCCGGAGGTGATTATTCTTTTGCTTCAGGAAATGGTTCACATGCAACCGGAATTTCGTCGGTAGCCATGGGAGATAATGCGCAGGCGGCGCAACATGGATCGGTTGCTTTTGGTGTTAATACCCTGGCTAATTCTCTTTATTCATTTTCTGCCGGCACCGGAACAAAGGCCAATGGTGAGGGGTCGGTTGCAATAGGTGAATTTTCAACTGCAAATGGAGCCTATTCAGTTGCTTTAGGTTATAATGCATACGCAAATTTTGCTGCAGTCGCGTTAGGTTTGGGAAATAACGCAACAGGTAGTAATTCTTTTGCTATGGGTAATAACGCGACTGCTTCAGGTGCATTATCTATTGCCATGGGAACTAACATTGTTGCATCCGGAAGTAATTCAATGATATTCGGAGCGAATCTTTTTGACGGAGGCCACAAAGGAAATGCAATGTTTGGTGATACAGATCCCTGGAATGCTGGCTCTGTAGGCAGCGGCACAGATGACCAGATGATTTGTCGATTTAACAATGGATATTATTTTATAACTGGTGGCAATACTAATCGTACCGGTATGTTAGCCAATCATGGTGATAATAGCTGGTCGCAAATAAGTGATAGCACTAAAAAGGAGAAAATTATTCCGATAGACGGAGAAGAACTTTTAAACAAGATTGCAAAACTTAAATTGGGTACCTGGAATTATAAAGGGCAAGACTCAAAAATATTCCGTCATTATGGCCCCATGGCGCAGGACTTCCATAATGCTTTCGGCCATGATGCATTGGGAACTATTGGCAATGACACATTAATTAACCAGGCCGACTTTCTCGGTGTAAGTTTTACAGCTATACAGGCATTGGAAAAAAGAACAGAGAAAATTGAAGAGCAACAAAAGCAAATAAGTGATCTGCAAAAAGCCAATGAAACTTTATCAGCAAATAATGACAGGCTGCAACAACAACTGCAATTATTATTGAGCACTGTTTCGATACTTGATAAAAAAGTACAGGCAATCGCTTCGATTCAAAAGAATTCTAACACTGTTGTAAAAAATTAATTTATGAAATGCATAAAAATATTTACCGCAGTCTTGCTATCAGCATCCATACTTTTTTCATGCGAGGAAAATAGCACTTCGCCTAATAGGACTGCCAATACTTCTCAAGTGTCGGGTGATTCCTCTGTAAATAATACCAGCCACGCTTCTGAGGCTGCAAATAATAATGCCTTACAACAAATTGATACCACTAAAATGAAACGGGATCTTAATAATATAATATCTGGCGCTATAAATGGGAAACCAGATACTAACCTTCTTAAAAAAACTGCGGCTGATATTTTATCAACTGATGCAGCAATGTTATCTGATTCGGGGATTT
>JADGPY010000458.1 GCA_017882205.1 Chitinophagaceae bacterium | reverse complement strand
TAAGAGGGCAGTTGACGATCAACATCCCGGTGTTTACACCATCACTTGATCTGACAGCTCCATCCGGTACTTCCAAATACCAGTTCATGTCTGCAGGTGTAGAGATAGATTTTGCAGCGGGAACATCAAAACCCGACATCCAGAAGAGTGCCCAGTTTATGTACAACGAATTGCCCACAACGGCGCTCACACTAACGCACACGGTTACCCCAAACAGCACTTTGCCCTTGCTGCTTGTTTTGATTTTAATTCTTATTTACTCAGAAAATCCCTCAACAAAGCAAAAAGCTTACCCGGCTCCTCCACCTGGGGATTATGCCCCGAATGCTCAAACATAACAAACTTTGCCTGCGGGCAATATTCTTTAAACTTAACCATCATAACAGGAACGGCTACATGATCATACCTTCCGCCATAGATCAATACCGGCATGGTAAGCTTCTTTAGATCTTTGCGAAAATCAAAATTGCCAATATCACTGCCAACTATAAAATCTCCATCCTTACCCACCATCTGGTAATACAGATCTGCATTAAATGGATTGGGGTAAGGCTTAGCACCGCGGGACTTAAAATTCTCCGGATTGTAAGCGTATAGAAACCCATAAGGCACACGCCCATATATCTCCTGGTGTTTGGCATCGCTTGAGATGGCTCCTGCTTCCCTGATCTTCATCAGCTCATTCCAGATCTCAGGATAATTTTCTTTAATCTCGTGATTGGAGTTGTCGTCATTTTCCTGCCACATAACAAAACTGTGAAAAGTGTTTGCAAGGATAAGGTGGCTGACATGTGATGGATATTTCAAAGCATATCCCTGGGCAACAAGCCCGCCATAAGAATGCCCGAGTACATTCCATTTATCATAGTGCAATGCTACACGAATACCTTCCAGGTCTGATATATCGCGGGCAAGGCTATATTCTTTCACATTCTTAGCCGTATCAGATTTTCCGCGGCCAAAGGCATCGAAATAAACCATCGTATTCGTTGTTGCCATTGAATCAAAAGCCCTGTAACCAAGGTGATTTCCTCCAGGCCCGCCGGGAATGATTACTATGGGCTCGCCCTTTCCGGCAACTACTACCCAAAGTTTAGCGCCATTAACTGTTATATACTTCCCATCTGTATAACTACTTGGAAGATTCTGCCCGTTGGTTGTCAGGAAAATAAATGTAAGGATAAACACCGAAAATATTTTCTTCATAAAAAGGTTAGTTGAGTAAATAAAAAAAGCCAGCCTATTCCTGGAATAGCTGGCTAAATTATATCAATTCTATTAAACCTGTGAAATCGGGAGGATGGACGGTTAGCTTGCCTCTGGCTCCTGATTATACCTGCCCCACCTGGTGCCACACCGGTTTTTCCATTCAGCTTTAAATTTCTCTCTTTCTTCTGGAGTCATAGCAGCCATTTTATTCTGCATATTTTGTTTCCATTGATAGCCTCTTCCACCCCAGCGGCGATGTCCAAATCCACCAAAGAGGATCTTGCTTAAAACGAGTATACCCAAGGCTTGTAATAAGGTAATCGCTTTTATTCCAAAGATAGCCGGTAACAGAGCATTCCATAATGACATTACTATTACTCCAAACACTACTACTGCAAGGATGAAGAATATGATCATCATCGCTACTTTTCTAAACCAAAATCGTTTCATTTTATTTTTTTTAATGTTATCAATCAATAATTTAATAATTCATCTTTAAGTACTGCGAGGCGTTCTCTTAAATAGAGCACAGCGTACCTTTTTCAACTGATAAGGGTGGCTACACTCAAGCCGGAAGACGTTGCGATATCCTTAAAAGGAATACCTTCTATTTCATTTTGAATAAATACCTCCCGCTGCTCTGCCGGAAGCTCATCTAGGGCCTGTTGCAACTCTTCCCAGAATAAATTTCTTAAGTATTCCGTCTCAGGGTTTGAATCCGCGGTAAGCATTAATTCTTTCCAGTCAAAATCTTCTGGATCCGTTGAAGGATACAGATCATCTACCAACGGCAGCTTTTGTTTGCGATAGCTATCAATGATCTTGTTGCGTGCCACCTTAAAAAGCCAGCTGCCTGCCTGTTCAATAGGTTCGGTATTACCAACAAACTGGTAAAAAACATCCTGCAGGATATCTTCCGCATCTTCATCCACTGCTATGCGCTGCTTAATAAAACCCAATAGCCTTTTGCTGTACTCCCTGATGGTTTGGGCTATATTATTTTTATGCTCAGCAGTCATTCCATTTGTTATAAGAATTGCCTCCTCCATTATTTAGGTAGACGAATGAGAAGGAATAATGTTTTAAAGGTGAGAGGATAATTTGTAAAATGCCCAATTAACAATTAATCAATATACTTCACCTTAAACCCCTTAATATTCTTAAGATTATTAAATTCTCTATCCCCTGTAACTAAAGTGGCGTTTAAATGGAGTGTTAATGCCGCAGCATGTGCATCCGCATAAGATAGTTTGGTAGTTGCTTTGATGGTAGCAGCTTCAAATGTTAAGACAATACCTGGCTCCGTAACATTTAAATTTAGATCCAACATTGCGTCCCAGCATACATCCGCTTTAGCTTTTGAACTCTTCCGCCAGATCATATAATACACTTCTCCCATATTATAACTCGTAATAAATAATTCAAATTTCCCTGCATTTCCATCTAATAACATGTTGCTAACAACGCTCGAGCCTTTTTCGTTTAGGAACAACGCAATCAATGCATAGCTATCAAAAACAATATTTTCCATTAGGTTTTCTTTTTAATGGATTTATCATTTCTTTTATATTTTACTTTAGGCTCAGATAAGGCATTTTTTTGGTTTTCTAATTCTAGTTCTTCTTTTTTATGTTCTCTCCACCATACCTTCATTGGTCGCGGATCGTTTGACTTTGCAATACCAGTTAAGCTTTTAATGAAAGCGTCATCAATAGGTTTCAAGATCAGGCCCCCTTCAGTTTCCTTAAAAATGAGTTTAGTGCCGGGTTTGAGCTTGTATTTTTCTCTTATTGCTTTTGGGATCACTATTTGACCCTTTGTAGTCATTATACTGGATTCCATAATATTGATTATATTCTTACAAAATTATGAAAGTAAGACGAAATAGAAAAGTAAGAATTAATATTTAATGCCCAGAGGCATTTACCGATATTGAATCCCGATGAGATTCTGCGGATTGATTGATGAAGATTATCGATTTCTACCGATATTGAATCCCGAAGGGATTCAGGAATTTAAATTATACCCTTTAACATCTAATTATACTTCCCTTTTCTTCTCAGATCTTCCAGATTGAGTAACAGGTAAAACTTCTGTTCAGTTTGTGTTATATGAAGATTGTTGGTGTGATTCAGATACCTGTCATTATGGTAGATTTGCTGTTCAAATCCTACACTTAGATTTTTATAAAGCTGAACACTCACCTTAGGCTTGAGTATTCCAAGTAAACTATTTCCTGATAAGCCGCTGTAAGTATGTATATAATAATAATAGGCAGTAAAACCAATGCTTGCCCATTGATTGAGATTGAATGTTTCTTCAATCTTGCCTTCAAGTCCGCCACCAAAATTATAATCCCTGAACTGTGAAGTATCTGGTCCATAGCGTGTACTGTTTCCAGCAAGTGGAACTATGCCAAAGTGAATAGCTGAATAAATATTGGAATGCTGTTGAACAGGAAATCTTGAGATCACGCCAACACCAAAGCCAATGGAACCCATTTCAAAAAGTTTATTATCCCAATAATCATAATGTTGGAATCCTCCTATTAAATACCCCTGTCTACCTGCCCGCATAGTTTTACCAAATAAGATTCCATAGCCGGATACATTATCAAGTATTTTTCTTCCTACTCCAATACTAAACTCGGTACGTAACCTGAAAACATCAAATGGTTTGCGAGCTCTTTTTTCGAAAGGATCACCATAGTCTAATTGTATATTGAACATTTCGTTTGTTGCACCAGTTCCAAATAGATTGTTGACATTTATTTTATGTATACCGGCAAATAAAGTAATGTTCAATGGTTCTTTCTGATACACGTCTATCGGAGTTACTCTCTTTATTTTACCCTGAGTTAGCCTGTTCAATGCTCTTGTGGGATCCAGCAGGCCAGCTAAAATTTCGTTCCTTACTCTTTCACGGCCCTTTTTACGATCATCAAGGATGTTGGAACTCAACCGGTAAAATACTTCCCCAAGAAAACTTCCACTAATGGTGGTATTGATAAGATCGTTTTTAGAAGGCAAGGTTGTTTCACCAAAAAACTCCCATATTAAACTGCCTTCAACGGTAAAAGGGAATGATTGTAAATAAGAATAACCATTGCTTCGTGCAATATTAAAATAACTATTACCGGAGTAGGGGTGACCTATAAAATTTATCCCAAAGCGATCAGCATCCCATTCCCAGCCTGATTTGATATTCTGTTGCCAGGAGGTGGGACCTATATGTGAATAATCAAAATTAAAAACAAATCTGTCTACAGCCAGGGTGAAGCCATTAGAAGCAATAACTCTGACAGCAGGTATCCAAAAGGGATATTTTGGATTATATGCAGGATCATCATTCAAAAGATCGCCATACATATTATGAAATCTATCATGCTTGAGCGTATCATCAATTTTTGCATTATCAACCTGGGTGCTCTGGGATTTATTCACTTCCTTTAATGAATCCTTAGCCTTGGTATCCTGGGCATTGCTTAGTATATTGAATAATAGTAAGGATATTATTAATATATAAATTTTCATACTTTTAACTTTTACCTGTTCAAATTATTGTAGGCGTAGAGTTGAAGAGATGTGGTGAGATTATACAAATATTAATAAGAGCATCAAACGTGCCACAAATTATCAAACAAATAATCATGCAAAGATCCGTCATCTACATATTCCTCATAAGCTTACTGGCTTCCTGCGCCAAAGGTAGATATACCTCCACCAACAAAGTTTATAAGCAACAGGTGAAAGCATTTTCAAAAACCATCCGGCAATATCCAATTAAAGATTCTTTCAACACTTCCTCAGAATGGGTAGGCACCACCAACTTCGGCATGCGAAAACCGAACTTCGTGATCATTCACCATACAGCTCAAATCAGTTGTGAGCAAACCCTGCAGACCTTTACACTTAAACGGACACAGGTGAGTGCACATTACGTGATCTGTCGCGATGGAACGATCCAGCATATGCTGAACGATTACCTCCGGGCATGGCATGCCGGTAATAGCCGATGGGGAAATCTTACAGACGTAAACTCATCTTCCATAGGAATAGAACTTGACAATAATGGATTCGAGCCATTCGCAGAAGCACAGATAAATAGCCTGGTTACTTTGTTGAGCTATCTAAAAAAAGCTCATGGAATACCCATTGCTAATTTTATCGGGCATTCAGATATTGCACCGACCAGAAAGAATGATCCCAATGTTACATTTCCATGGAAAGAACTTGCTCAAAAAGGTTTTGGATTATGGTATGATGATACTTCCAAAGTTTCCCTTCCGCCCGAATTCGATGACCTGGATGCATTGAGAATTATTGGATATGATATACGGGATAGCAGTGCCGCTATCCGGGCATTCAAACGTCACTTCGAACAGCAGGACAGCAGCTCTGTTATCGATGAGCGCGATAAAAAGATATTGTATAACCTCGCAAGGAAGTATCGATAAAATCAGTTCCGGGAACTTAGCATTAGTTATTTAAGCATGAGCATGCACAGCTTCTCCTATTTCTTCCAATAGCTTTTTATTGAATGAAGTTAATTATCATTTTTATATCGACAATATTATTTCCCGATAATAATTCTCAGGTATACAAATCCCTGATCAGCGTCTCCAAACTTACCTGTTCCAAAACCTTTCTTTCTGAAGCGTTATTAATTAATTGCCACTCGATTAGATTTATATTTCCATCGGCTATTTCTATACCCGTAATATCTCCATCATTAAAACAACAACAACCACTATTAAAATAAGTTGGTTTGATCTCCTTCTTCTTATCAC
>JADGPY010000457.1 GCA_017882205.1 Chitinophagaceae bacterium | reverse complement strand
GAAACCTTTGACTCTATCTCAGTTCTGGTAATATCATGCGTAGATAACCCCCCGGAGAATATAGTGGCCAGTATATCGAGGAGCAATGCTAATCCTGCACCTTTCCAATAACCAATAGGCAATGGTCGATGAGAGGAAAGAATGGCAAAAGGATCCCTCGTTAGCATTCCATCAACATCAAACCCACCGGGCACAGTTAGTTGCTCAGTTTTCATCACTGCCATCTCCATTGCTCCATAGGAATATTGAGACATGGCCATGTCCAAAACAATAGCTTCATCATCAAATGGAACAGCTATCACCAATGGGTTATTTCCAATGCGACCATCTATTGCACCCCAGGCTGGCATAATTCCAATTGTATTGGTCCAGCTTATCATTACAAATCCAGCTTTGGCCGCTTTCCAACCATAAGTACCACCGCGCATCCAATGATTCGTATTTGATAATCCAATACAGCCAATCCCATTATTCTGCGACAATTCCATTACACGCTCCGTCATTAATAATGCATTCAGGATGCCAGGGCCGGCATTTCCATCCCATTGTTCCATTGCACCGATGCTGCCTTTTAAAAATGGTTCATTATCAATTTTGATAACCTTCATCTTCACATACTTAATGAACCTGGGGAAACGATTCACTCCATGAGTATAGATTCCATCGAGGCTGTTTTCAGCAAATACCTGTGCACAGGTATGAGCAGCTTCTGGCTTGAATTTATTTTTGATAAGTACCTTGTAAAACTGGTCCTTCATTTTATCAAATGAAATTCGGATTGATTGGGGATAGGACATTATGTGGAGATTGAAGTCTGTCTCTGTGGTTCAAAATAAAATAGTAAGATTCTTCCCTTATCTTCTTATAAAATAAAACTGCCCACCATGGTTTCCATCTTTACCAAATGATTGTATCACTGGCAAATTACCCGTACTCTTCATTACTCCGGGAGCAATCAACGAGTATAGGTAAAACTCTGGTAATAATGGATCAGTATTTCTATCCAGGGCTTCAATAACCAATTGCATGAACTTACTATTACCGGGAACTTTTTCCAATCCCCCACTGGTAAGTATCCTCCTGCTTTCAAATTTATATTCTTCCTTATAAGGTACCAATACCTCTTCTTTCTTCGCATCTTCTGTATTGCCTCTCATCGCTGAGCTATAACATGCATCCGACATGATAAGGATATGACGCGCCTTTGTTCCTGCTATCAGGTCGTTCAATGCCGAATTTGAGATATACCCCCTGTTGGGATCTGTTGCATTTAGAGGTACCCAATAACCAATCAATTCACTTCCCTTTTGTTCTTTGGTACCATGTCCTGAATAAAGAATAACAAGGTTATCGTTGGAAGTTAAGCTCTCTAATTTGCTGCTCAATGCAGTTGTAATATCATCTTTAGTCTTATCATATAATTCGACGATATTTTTTTCAGGAAATCCATATTTGGTCATTAAAACATTCTTCAAAGCTTTGGCTTCATCGATTGTTGTAGGTAATGGGGGCCAGCCACCGGCTCCTGTATATTTACTACACGCAATAAGTACCGCATGAAAACTTGGAGTTTCACTTTGCGGTATTGGAGTTATAACTGCGTCACTATGAACTTTTTTTACATTCCCTATTCTAAATTCTTTACCAGGCTCAACATTTCCCTGCATATCTTCAGCCTGGATAACAAGTTTGTCAGCTACATCTTTAACATTGCTGGAAAAATATCCATCTGGTTTTAAATTCTCTACATCCACGCCATTTACCTTTACCCATTTAATTCCGCTTTTATCTTTTGCATAACCACTCACAAATACCCTGTTCTGTGCATCTTCATCAGCGTCGATATCCTGTCCGCGTTCAGGCTTAGGAGTTAGTAAAATAATTTCCGGTGGTGTTTTGTCCAGATCATTGCCCTGGGAGATTAAAGACTTAAGTTCAAGTTGCTTATTATTCCAAACCAGGTTCTTAGCATTAATGGTTATTGCTTTTTGGTAAAACTCGGAAGACAAATTCAGGCTATCAAATTGTTGATATACATATCCTGTAGTAGCTAAGATATTTGCATAAAAATATTTATAGAAAGCATTGATGACATCCCGGGACGATGCATACTCGTTTAATGATGTTAATAAAACCGGGAGTGCATTTCTATAATCGTTATTGACTAAATATTGAGTAGCAGCCTGGATATAAGATTTAATGAAAGAATAATCCTTGAGCTCAATATAGCTTCGCTTTCCACTCCCTTCATACTGATCGTATAATTCTTTTGATTTTGAAAAATTTTTGTTTGCTATACAGGCTACTATGAGACTGATATAACCATTCGTAGAATCCGGCCTTAATTGAGCAGACTTGCTAAAATCCTGGATAGATGCATCATAATTTCCGTTGTTTAAATAAGCAAAACCACGGCTATAGTAGCCATCATAATAATCAGCATTTAATTCAACCGTCTTGGAATAATCGGCGATTGCAGCGTCATTTTCACCATTGATAAATTCGACGTAAGCCCTGGATAAATAGGTTGTTATATTATCTGGCTTTAAGCTGATTGCTTTGGAATAATCCTGTTTCGCGGCCTGGTAATTCAACTGCATCAGATATACATATCCCCGGCCTGTATATGCATCAAAATTAGTTGGATTAAGTTCGATGGCCTTGTTATAATCTTCCAGTGCAGCAATATAGTTGAATTTATAAGTATTAGAAAGTCCGCGGCTATACCAGGCATAATAATAGTCCGGCTTAAATTGAATTGCGTTAGTATAGTCTGAATTAGCAGCATCATAGTTTCCTTTTTTATAGTAGGCTAATCCTCGATTATAATAAGCCAGGTAATCAGCAGGCCTTAAATTTACTGCAAGGCTGTAATCATTAATTGCCCCCTCCATGTTGCCTTTATTATAGTTGGCAATTCCCTGGTTGACGTACTCGTTGTACTGAGTAATATTCTGATCAACTAATGTCTTTTCTTCCTTTACCTTGAACTGGTCTGGGGTAAGCCATGCATCAGAATCATAACCCTCGTAATGAATTTTATATTTCCCGTTTAAAACTTCTGTTATTGTTCCATTATAGGTTTTACCATCCACAGCTACTACTTCTACTTTAGTACCTGTGATATACTGATCAACCAGCGTCTTTTCTTCCTTTACTTTGAACTGGTCTGGGGTAAGCCATGCATCAAAATCATACCCATCGTAATGAACTTTATATTTCCCATTCAATACTTCTGTTATTGTTCCATTGTAGGTTTTACCATCCACTGCAACTATTTCTACTTTAGTACCTGTTGCATAATTTTGACCATATGTTGTAAATACATACAGTATAATAATTAATGTTAGAAAAGCGGATTTCATGGTTTTAATATTTACAAATGATCCATCTCTATAAAAAAGGCCAGTACATCATCATCATTAACCTTGCTATCAAACTCGATCTTATTATTTGAATAGTTAATACTCTTGATTTCCAATAAACGTTTAGAAAGATAATTCCTTACAGCCTGGTAAAGGTTGTGGCCATTAGCAGAAAATTGTTGGTTCAGTACATCAATATCAATTGGAGATTTGGATAACAATACACACATTTTTTCTTTTCCCGGAACATTATCCAATTTATAATGTGAACTATCATTTGGCAGATACAGGGTTGAATTGGATAGATTGATCAATGCACTCTCATTATATTTTTTTTGTGGAAAAAGATTATAGGTCCTTAAGTTATCCATTCCAAAAACATATACATAAGATGGCTGGCTGGTGTTGAACCTGATCTTATATCTGGTGCCTGAATAAAATGGCTTTGCCAGGGCAAAGTTGGCATAAGCAGTTGGATCGTCTGAATCTTTTGAAACATCCTGTCCTCTGTCTCCTATTACCTTCTTAGCCACCGGAGTATTTTCATAGGAACCATCTGGTTTCAATACCATAAATTCAATATTGCCTTTTAATCTTGGCTTCTCGTCTGTTTTTGGTACCACTACCACTTTTGGTATGTCAACTTTTGGCACAACAACAGGAACTACTACATGGGGTTGATCGATTTTTGGTACTACTACATCTTCAGCTGCAGGTTCAAAATCATTCATTGTATAGATATCAAAAACAAAGGCTAAAAAATCATCATAATTAATCCAATAAAAACCATTATTTCCAAACCTTACTCCCCAACTATTCATTATTTCAAAAGCGCCGCCAGCAATAGAATCATTGTAGCCTATCATACACATAGCATGACCATCATAGGCAGCTCTACCCTTCCTGACACTATCAACATTAGCATATTCAGCACTCGTTGGATACCAGATCCCTGATTTATCAATGTGCTCAAAGCTATTGGGAAGATGCATGGCAAATGCCAGGGCATTTTTGCTAACCAGTAAAGCTTTTAATTTATCAATAAGTTTCCTGTTATCAGAGCGCAATGTATTTACAGCAGAAAAGTCTTTGATCAGGTAATTTTTTGCATTCACCAACACATCTGAGGCGTAGGTTCTTCCACAAACAAAATCCTTATCTGTTTTAACAAGGTTGCCTTTATTTTTCATAAACTGCAATGCGGCATAAATCGAGGTACCATGATTGCAATCTCCAGATAGCCGAATGTTATTATAAATAAAATCGGGTGAAAATGTATAGCTTATGATTTTATCATAATTGTGGTGAATAGAATAATTGTGATGAACAGCATACGTTATTGTTCGGGTGGCATAGGCTGTTGCCCAGGCGGTACAGCTCCCATATTGTCCCTGGTCACCTACCGGAGGTGCATATTGCCGTAAAGAAAAATTAGATGGCAGCTCAGCACGGCTTACACTGGCCGAGGAGGTTAATTTTGGAACACTTTCAAATTCCTGCTCATTAAAAACAGCGCCCTTGCTTCTTCCAGGAAGATCCTCCATGCTCGCTGACCGGCTTTGCCATATCCGCGAGAATAAATCAGTAAATAAAAAATAGTCGGGCTTTCCCAATGTAAAATATACATTCTGGTACGCCTTGTCCATAATACTATCACTGGGCTTGTTTTCTTTAGTGTAAGCAAGGATCGTATTTGCAACGACAGATTCCATTTCGCTCGTTAGATCGAAGTATGGATGAATCACCGATATCTGTGAGCTCAAAAGATTGGCCGATGGATTAAAATAACCCAGTTTGTAACCAGTGGCCGGATCATTTGTTTCTGTTAGAAAATCGGTATATAGAATGATAAGGGTATCTGCATCGGCTCTCAAGGGTCGGACTATTGGTGCTTCACCCGGAACGTCTATTTGTAGAAAAAAAGTGCGTCCCTCTGTTTGAGGATATTGAGAGAGATCAAACAAATATTTGTTTTTGTCTTCTATTAAGATTTTGTGTGTACCTCCAACGTCTGACTGTAATGCATCGGGTAATTTTTCAATAACCTGCCCCCTGCCACTTAAAGAACCGGATCTGTAATCCATATGTATGGCTGAAATAAGCATTTGTGAGATCACATTATTCTCAACAGTTGCCTGGGGAGATGGTGAGATCATGCGTTCTCCCTTACCAACCTGGATAACCCAAAGTTTATCACGCATCGAGGAAAAATACAGATGTTCACTACTTTTTAATTCGGAACCCGGCCTTATAAGACCGCCTGCCTCAGTTTTTACCCTGCCACTTACCTTTGTGACAGTAAACTGAGCACTTACCGAAGCACTGAAAAGTAAAAATGATAGAATTGTGTGAATGTATTTCATAGTTTGTCAGGGTTATATTTCTTTTGGGCAATGTATTCAATCCCGGAAAAAATAAATGCCGGGAGAAAAAGACTTACGTTTATTTCAAATAGGAAGAAGGATACGATGGATAATAACATTAAAATCCCTATATAGGATATGTATTGAGTTATGAAGTTCGCTAAATGTTTTGAAAATAAAAAACCAAATTTTAGTCTAAGCTCAGGTATTTTTCTAAATAGGGCAATATAACTCAGAATAGAAAAGGAAAGGATAAGGAACAGGATCCATAACCAGGGAACGAAATGTTTATCATTTAACAAAGACAAATAAATATCACCTAAGATTATTGTTCCCGGAATCCTCCCCCTGGGGGTCTGGATAATATCATCAGTAAAATTTCCAATGCAGATAATTTTGTTTTTAACAAAATCATTGATCCTGTTGGAATCGTTTTTAAGGCTCAATAAGATCGATCCAATATTATATACCGGGGCATCCGTCTTAATATTATCCTGGTCATAATAGTAAGTAGGCCACAAATAATTAAAACAAAGCCGCCCATTACAAAATGTAGCATATTTATTACCTGTGAAATTTGCATGGTCCACCTTTTCGTATAAGAGGCAGGGTATTGACGGGGTCTTTAGTCCGGCATAATATAGCCTGAATTTATTAATGGAGCTTCCGTAGGTAACATAATCTGCAATCCCATAATTCGTCTTTATGAGTGGGGTATCAATCATGCCGTTTTTATATAGTACACTTAAGATTATATTCTTATTCCGGCTTATTTCAGTTTGAAGGCTATCATCCATATTTAGATCAATAGAATACGGATAATAAAACTGTATGTCTATCAGAGTAAAAATTGGTTTTGAAGGAGCATTATTTATTGCCCTCAGCAATTGTACTATTTTACCTCTATCAGAGACCGGCAGATTGCCATAACTGGCAGTATCCTCTATCAAACTCAGGTCTTTAGCTGTATTGATAAAAACGAAATCTTTGGTTTTCCGGGGTTTAATATTCAAAAGTTTTTGCTTCAAAATGGTTATTTTCTTAAATAACCCATCCTCTAATCCTAAAGTATAATATTGATTGAGGTAAACCCAGGTTATTAGGAAAATAATTATGCCAGTGAATAAAGAGATGAAGATTTTTCTTCTCATAGAGTTTCGTACGAGTTTCGGTTAAAGAGTTAAAAGTATAATAAATTTAACCACATAGTAACATAGATACATAGATACACATAGATGTGTTAATAAGTTGAATGACTTACGGCAGGTTTATCATGATCATGATACCGAACACGATCGGGAGGATATCTGATGGGGGTGAATACTCTTTAACCAGTAACGTTCGACTGCTGCTGTATAATGAAATTAATTACTTCATCAATAGTTAGCCCTGCCCTATCGGATGCATCCTGGATCTCTTCACGGGAAACATTAGCTGCAAAGGATTTTTCTTTCAATCGCTTTTTAACGCCTTTTAATTCCATCCCCTTGTACCTTTCAGGTCGCATTAATGAATATGCGTGGATTAAGCCAGACAATTCATCAAATGCGTATAACATTTTATCCATTTTTGTAACAGGCTCCACTCCAAAATGACCAGG
>JADGPY010000106.1 GCA_017882205.1 Chitinophagaceae bacterium | reverse complement strand
CATCCCACGAGGATAAAATCTGTAAAAATCAATTTTACAGGGAAATAATCTATCAGAAATGAATTCCCCTGCAGCTTGATCAACTTGAACTTCACCTGGAGGAAACAAATTACCAACGCGAGCAAAAAACCTACAACAGCACCAATAGCCGCCAGCAGGACCCCCTCACTAAGAAATATTTTTTTTATGAGTGATCGATCAGCACCCAATGATTGAAGCACACCTATATCTTTTCTCTTTTCCAGTACCAACATCGTAAGCGCTCCTATGATATTGAAAGCAGCAATGATCTGGATCAGGGTAAGGATGGCAAAAATGGCCCATTTTTCAAGCTTCATCGAATTGTACAACGTAGTATTTTGTTGGTATTTTGTTTGAACATCATAGCCTGGGCCAAGCATTTTTTGCAACTCCTTCTTTACCTCATCTGTTTTTGCGGGTACATTTAAAGCCACTTCCACAGCGCTATACTCATCAGGTTGATAGTTCATTTGTTGTTTTACAAAGTTTAGATTCGTAATGACATATTTATCATCAAAATCCTGCTGAATAGCAAAACTTCCTGAGGTATTTGCATTGCCTTCGCTTAGTGAGGAAAGTGGATCAGTCTCAGTTGACAATGTTTTTTTAGGAAGGAAAACCGTGAGTGGGAAAAGGTTTTTATCCGCTTGAACCCCTACGGCATTTTCAATTCCTGAACCAAGAATTAATAATGGATTGTCTGCAGTACCAGTATTAAATTCACCATCATGCATATTTTGAGGAACGCCTGAAACCTTGGGGTAGTTGTCATCTACACCTTTTAAAAAAACTACTGTTTGCAAGTCCCCATTCTGCAATAATGCTTTCTCTTCGGCTACTAATGACATACTTTTTATTCCTGGAAACTTTTTTAGATCATTGATCTGTGCAGCTTTAAGAAAAATGGTTTTCCCTTTAGATGGCGCTACTTTTATATCAGTATAGAAATTAGAATATAAAGATTTTACCAGGTCCTCAAACCCATTGAATACACTCAATACCAATACCTGCGACATAATGGAAATGGCGATTACACCCGAAGTAACCCACGAAATTATGTTTATCGCATTGGTACTTTTTTTTGCATTGAAATATCGCCAGGCGAAGGTGAGGTACAATGTATTATGTTTTATCGGTGGATTCTCCTCTAACCTGCTTTAACAGTTCTTCCATTTTAAACACATAATCAAGTGTATCATCAATATAAAAAGTAAGCTCTGGAATGCTCCTTAACTGGTGACGAACCCGAATGCCTAGTTCTTTCCTGATATCCTTACTTCTCTCCTGTATCCTTTTCAACATGGCCTCATTATCTTTTACCTGGAAAAAGCTTAGGTAAATTCTTGCTTCATAAAGATCGGGGGTAATTTTCACGGAGGAAATCGAGATCATACCTCCATCCGACATATTAAACCCCATGCGCAAAAAAATATCATTCAGTTCATGATTAATGACGCCCGCAACCTGCTTCTGTCTTTTGCCTTCTGTCATTTTATAACTGTATTAATCTTTGTAAAATTACTTACTTTGCCTGTATTATCATTTTTATTAGACGCCCCTCCTTAGATGAAGAGTTTACAATCCATTTTCAAATACATTTCCAAATATCCCAAATTAATAACAGCTTATTTCACTTTTAATATTCTATCTGCACTGTTCTCGGTTATTTCATTGGGATTATTAAGCCCTTTTTTATTATTGATCTTTAAAAAAGAGGATACATTAAAAGTTGCCGGGAGCGATAGCATTGCTTCGCTGAACCCCATCAACGAGTTTAAGGAATGGATGTATCATTTGATCACCAATGGCCATTCCGACAAGGCATTGGCCTTGATATGCCTGCTACTGCTGGGTTCCGTATTGCTTAAAAACATTTTTCTCTATACGGCAATGTATTTTCTAACACCCATCCGGAATAATATAGTGAACGATATGCGCACCAATATGTTCAGGAAAATACTCGCCCTCCCCATCGGTTATTTTAATGAACAGCGAAAAGGTGATATAATGAGTCGCCTGACCAATGACCTGCAGGATGTTGAATATTCAACCATAAATGTATTGGAATCGGTATTCAAAGAACCCATCCAGGTTATCATGTTTGTCATTTACATGGTGATCTTAAGCCCGCAGCTTACATTATTCCTTATGATTTTTCTTCCGGTTTCGGGCTTCATAATCGGAAGAATTGGACGCTCACTAAAAAAAGAAAGTACCAGGGTTCAGGAAAAACTAGGCAGCATACTCTCGAATATTGAGGAAACATTAGGTGGAATAAGGATCATAAAAGGCTTTAATGCTGAAAAAAAACAGTTCAGAAAATTTGCGGTTCTCAATGCAGACTTGTTCAAAATTAAGAATAGGGCAAACAGGCGGCGGGAATTAGCTTCACCGGTATCTGAGGTAATGGGGATCGGTGCAGTGGTATGTGTATTATGGTATGGAGGAAGGTTGGTTTTGAGGAACCATTTTCTTGATCCCGGAGATTTTCTATCTTACATCCTGATATTTTCGCAGGTAATACAGCCCCTGAAATCTCTATCAACAGCCTCCTATAATATTCGAAAAGGAGCTGCCAGCATTGACCGTATAGAACACCTGATCAAAGAGGATGTGGCCATAAAAGAAAAAGCAAACCCACTTCTATTACCCCTGTTTTCTGATTCCATAGAGTTTAAAAATGTAGGTTTTGCCTATGACGACAAAATTGTTCTTGAGAAGATCAACCTTTCCATAAAAAAAGGTAAAACCGTTGCACTAGTGGGATCTTCCGGCGCAGGAAAAAGTACATTGGTCGACCTTGTCCCCCGATTTCATGATGTAACGCTGGGAGAGTTAAAAATCGATCATATTGATATCCGGGAATATTCCCTGGAATCCATTCGCAACCAGATGGGTATTGTTACCCAGGAGCCCATTCTTTTTAATGATACCATTGCCAACAATATTGCATTAGGAATGGATGACCCCACTGAAGAACAAATCATTCATGCTGCCAAAATAGCCAATGCACATAACTTTATTATCCTCAAAGAAAATGGTTATCAAACCAATATAGGCGACAGGGGCAATAAATTGAGTGGTGGTGAAAAACAGAGGCTTACCATTGCACGCGCAGTGCTAAAAAACCCACCTATATTGATCCTTGATGAGGCTACCTCTTCTTTGGATACCGAAAGTGAGCGCCTGGTGCAGGACGCAATTAATAACCTTATGCAGGATCGGACAAGCATTGTGATCGCTCATAGGCTCAGCACCATACGTCATGCAGACGAGATCATAGTGCTACAGCATGGCAAAATTGTAGAACGTGGTACCCACATTGAGTTAATGGATCTGAAAGGATTTTACAGAAAGCTGGTGGATATGCAGGAGTTTAGGTAACTACTTCACTATCCCCATTTTCGCTTCTATAGACAAAGTTGCATGAGGTACCGCTCTTAAGCGAGCTTTATCGATCAATTTGCCGGTTACCCTGCAAATGCCATAAGTCTTATTTTCAATCCGCATCATCGCTTTTTCCAGGTGGTCAATAAAGGTGATCTGCCTGCTCGCCATTTGGCTCAGCTGCTCTCTTTCCATGCTTAGGCTTCCATCTTCCATGGTCATATAGCGATTGTCAGTATCATCACCACCCATTTCATCTTTCCGGGTGATCAAACCCTGCAGATAACCAAGTTCTTTTTTAGCTGTCTCAAGCTTGCGTTGAATCAGTTCACGAAACTCATTCAATTCCTGGTCACTATAACGCATGGAAGGTCCCTTGTGCTCACCGGCAGGCTGATCTAAAACGGATTTAGTAAACTCAGGCTCGTATTTACGTGCTTTTGTTGCAGTGATCTTAGGTAGTATAACTGGTTTGGGGGCTGGAATTTTAATATCTTTCGCTTTAGGTAATGGCTTTGATTCCGGATGTTTTGTTCCTGGATGCTTTGTTTCTGCCTTTTTAACGATGGGTTTTGAAGCTTCAACTTTTACCCCCGCTTTTGGATGTGGTTTTTCTGCAGTTTTTGCAACTGCTACCGTGTTTTTTATTGGATAATTCAATTTTTTAAGTTCTGCTTTTTTAATCTCCGGCTTTGCAGTTTTTTTAACCGGTGCTGTTTTTTTAATAGGTATGGCTGATTTATTGGGTGCTGGTTTAGCATTTTTTATAGCAGAATTAGGAACTGCAGATTTCTTTACAGCCGCCTTCTTGACAGGAGCTACAGCCTTTTTTACCTGTTTATGTCCCGAAATTGCCTTGATAATAGGCTTTTTTGCTGCTGGTTTTACCGTTTTCTTATTAGTTGCCATAACTAATCTCCTTTTTTAATTATGTTGACTTTTAATGTGTACTCATTCACTTCAATAGAGTTACCTCCTTCAATATCAGACACAAATTCAAGTTTTTCTGCCAAAATTTCCGCGCAAATATAGTTATTATATTCATTAATAGATTCCTTGAATGCCTCATTTTCAGATACTTTAACCAAAATT
>JADGPY010000456.1 GCA_017882205.1 Chitinophagaceae bacterium | reverse complement strand
TTGCTTTTGATCTTGAGTACAGTAGTGTTGCACACCTTTCCAACCAGTTTAAAAAGATCACCGGTTTAACTTCCACATATTTTAAAGAGGTTGGTATGGCAAAGCGTAAATCATTAGATACGATTTAATCCCAAAATGTTGCAACGCTTACCCAAAGTAATGTAACAGTAACCCCCTTTTCTCAAGCTACTTTTGTGTTATCAAATAACAATTAAAAAATTAATCATGAAATCAACAACAACGAGTCAAAGCGCTCAAAATGTAAAATGCAGCAATCCAAATTGTACATGTGTTAATTGCAATTGCGGTTCTAACTGTACATGTGCAAATTGCAAATAGAAATTTCGTTCTATGCATGCCACCGCCTGCCGTTTCTTAAGGAACGGCTTGTTGGTTTTAAGCCAGGCAGTAAAATAGTATTTTTCTGTTCTTGATAAAAAGGTAATTGGAAAAACGAATCAATTTTAATGTAGTAAAGGAATATTATTATTCTGGCAGATAATGACGTTTTATTGTCTGTCGGTATTAAAGGGTTCATTTTACCTTTATGTAAACTTAATAAAATTAACTATTATGAAAAAAATGGCCTTTATTATTCCGCCTACAGTTGAACTGCTTGACCTGTCGGGACCGGCTCAGGTTTTTACTGAAGCGAAAGTTTATGGAATGGAAATAGATATTGAATTTTATCAATTCAGCGAAGAGCCCATCAGTACTGCCGGTCTTGGCTTTGGGAATATAGCCAATTTTAAAGCTGCCAATTTAAAAGAAGGCGATTTCGTTTTTGTGCCGGGGATGGACAATGAATACGTGAATAGCATTTCATTTAAAGCTGAAAGAGCATTTTTTAATTGGCTAAAAGAATGTTCAGAAAAAGGAATAACTGTTTGTTCAATTTGCAGCGGTGCTTTTGCTTTGGGCCATGCAGGCTTACTAAAAAATACGGAGTGTACTACCCATTGGAGGAGGGTAGATGCATTACAACTTCAATTTCCACAAGCTAAAGTGGTAGCTGATATTTTGTATATAAAAAGTAATAACGTGTATACAAGTGCAGGTATCAGTGCCGGGATAGACCTGGCTTTAGCCATTCTTGAAGACTTAAAAGGTGCGCTTTTTACGCATAAGGTTGCAAGAGGTCTCGTTGTTTATCACAGGAGAAGCGGAAGCCATAAGCAGCAAAGCATTTATCTCGATTATAGAAACCATATCAATCCCCAGGTTCATGAAGTGCAGGATTATATGATTGATAATCTTTCCAAAGAGAACAGCATTGAATCACTTGCTTCTCTTGTTGGTATGAGTCCGAGAAATCTCAGCAGGGTCTTTAAAGAAAAAACCGGTTCCACCGTGTTGGAGTACCTGACCCTATTAAGAAAAGAATATGCCAGTACCATGCTTAATAATCCTGAATATACCATTGAGTACATAGCTTCTAAATGTGGATTTAAAACGGCAAGGCAATTACAGAGGATATTAAAAAAGTAAGGTTGTTTGAATTAGATGTTTTGTCAGGCTTTGAGTGCCTTGCAATGTACATAATAATGCCGGGCAGCATGACAATCAATTAATCCAGATGCCATGCTTTGCAAATGTTTTAAACCATAACTAATAAGGCAAGATACGCTGGCATCATACCTATATTGCCATTTTCCCAATACGTTACAATGCCAATAATTTGATGAATTATTGCCATAATTCAATAAATGAAACTCATAACCTGCGAAATTATTTCCATCATTTGTTGTATGATACTAATAATGTATTGAATGATTATAATGATTTGCCAGAGAATAAATAGTTCTCAACAAGTGATGATAATGATTTGCGGCATAACGGGCATCATTTAATAAATAACAGGGATAGTTTGGCAAATAATAATCTTCATTCAACAAGTTACCTGCATTATCCGGTAATTTTTTAGCGACATACAATATTACAATGGCCGGTTCGTTATTGTAATATCCAAAAATTCAAAAACAACCATTATGAGGCCTCCTAAAATCAGCACTAACTTTGTGCCTTATACCGACAGCGGTTTCCAGGTGAAAGCATCTGTTATATTAAGCAGTATGGAAGGTAATCCCTACTTTACCAATCCCGTTCCCCCACTCGATACTATCAGCCAGCTATTAGCTGAATATACCGATGCTTTGCAAAAGGCCGCCAGTAAAGATATAGTTGCTGTTACCATTAAAAATAATATAAGAGGCGTATTGGAACACCAGCTGGCCCGCCTGGCGCTTTATGTAATGTACATTGCAGATGATAATGAAGCGATACTGGTAAGCAGCGGCTATAGCCTTACTAAAACTCCATCGCCCCAAAAGATTGACTCTGCCGGAAATGTAATGCTGCGCAGTGGCGGAAACTCAGGACAGCTAATGGCTAAAATAGAAGCGGTAAAAGGTGCTAAATCTTACCTGTTTGAAATTACACCCGGCAGTGCAAACGAAGACAGCGTATGGGAAGACTATAACAGCAGCCGATGCACTTTTACTTTTAATAAGTTACAACCGGGGCAGTTGTATTCCGTAAGAGTTGCTGCATTAGGCACGGGGCTACAAAAGACTTACAGTGGTGTATTTTCTCAATGGGCGCAATAAAAGTCCTTTACAAAGCACAACTATTTAGATGCAATGTCTTTATTTATAAGTTATAAGTGAATTCCAGGTTACTTATTAAGGAATCAGATATTACTAGTTAAAGTAACTCATTGATTATTTTTAAAAGACATAAAATATCAACTGCTTTCCCTGGTCTATATGCATTGTAGTGGATTTTTATAATTTATTGCCTTTATGCTGGTATTAAGTTTTTTTAGAAACACCGGCAGCGGCGTAAAATACTGTTGTTGGTGATGCAAGGCTACAAAGCCAACGCTAAAAACACCAACGGCACTTCTTTTCGTTTATTCGTGCCGTTTTTAATTCTGAAGAAGAAGGCCAACGAGTGCAAAGAGCACGGAAATCGATCGACAACGGTTCAAATATGAAAATAACTTTCTAAATAAAGTATTTTTTTGTTCAAACTTTTTAATTTTTTTAAGAATTATCCATAAGTTTGCTAAAAATAACTGCTGTTTTCTGGTATGGAGACCAAAACTTCACATTATAAAAGGAAAATAATAAAGGAATTGTGTTTCGGGAATATCCTGTCAGCACAAGAATTAAGTTTGTTGACAGGCAAAAGCCTCCCACTTACAATGAGAATGCTGAGCGAACTTGTAAGCGACAACATAGTAAAAGAGAGCGGTTATGCTTTATCTACCGGGGGCAGAAGGCCTTTGATGTATTCATTGGTTTCAGAGAACATGTATGTAATTTCTGTTGCAATGGATCAACTGGTAACAAAAATCGGGATTATCGACGTACAGGATTATAAGATAAGCGACG
>JADGPY010000105.1 GCA_017882205.1 Chitinophagaceae bacterium | reverse complement strand
TATGAAGTAATGATGTAAAGTTCTTCGATCTGCTCATCAGTCAGAGGTATGCAGCCCACAGAAACACAACTTCCATGAATGTAAATATCTCCACCAGGGCGTAATGAATCACTCAATATCCTGTCAGAAGCATTCGGATAATTTATTCCTAATGCCAGGTGATAATTGCTGTTGGGGTTGAACTCATTGATGTAATAGAACCCTTCCGGAACCTGGTAATCTCCCTGTAATCTTTTAGGGCCCATTGTTCCGCTTTGCATACACACCTTATAAGTCTTAAAATGTTTGTATTGTTCTTTAGCGTCATTCTTTACCCATACTTCCAATTGAGCATCATATTTAAAGGACCTTATATACACGTATTTGGCAGGCCATTTTAATCCTTTGGCCTGGAACTCCTTTTTCAAAGAATCTTCCTGACGGCTAAATACATCTGCCAACTTAAGGGATGATTTCTGGTAACTCACAAATGAGTTTTGCGAAAAGCAAATACTCGATGAAAGACAAAGAACAGTAAAGATTATAAAACGGAAATAGGGTTTCCTCATTAGATTCAGTATTGTTTAGGGCTGGTATAACGTAAAAATAGGGTATTTATTTAATGATTCCATTCCAATATCTCAGATTAACATGATTTTTTATTCAAACGATGCCAGAACCCAAGGCTAAAGCCCTGGGTTATAAATTCCCTCTATCAGCTTGTTCTCTCTCTATAGCTTCAAATAAGGCTTTAAAATTCCCCTTCCCAAAGCTCTTGGCTCCCTTACGCTGAATGATCTCGAAAAATAATGTTGGCCTGTCCTGAAGTGGTTTTGAAAATATCTGTAAAAGATACCCTTCATCATCCCTGTCAATCAAGATACCCAACTCGCTCAATGGTTTCAAGTCTTCATCTATATGTCCAACTCTATCAAGAACAGAGGCATAATAGCTTGAGGGTACTTTTAAAAATTCTATTCCACGGTGTTGAAGATTAGTAACAGTCTCAATTATATTGTTTGTTGCAAGAGCAACATGCTGGCAGCCTTCGCCATTATAAAATTCAAGATATTCTTCCACCTGTGATTTTTTCTTTCCTTCGGCAGGTTCATTAATTGGAAATTTAACAAATCCATTGCCATTGCTCATGACCTTGCTCATCAATGCTGAATACTCAGTTGAAATATCTTTATCATCAAAACTTAGAATATTCCTGAATCCCATTACGTCTTCATAAAATTTAACCCATACGTTCATTTGGTTCCATCCTACATTTCCAACACAATGATCCACGTATAACAAACCGGTTTCCGAAGGATTATAAAGTGAGTTCCATGGACGATACCCGGGCATGAAAACACCATAATAATTTTTGCGTTCTATGAAAAGATGAATGGTATCTCCATATATGTGGATACCGCTCATTACCACTTCACCGTTATCGTCCTTCATGTTTATTGGTTCCAAATAACTTTTACCGCCGCGCTTAGTGGTTTCTTTCCATGCGCTTGTAGCATCATCAACTTTTAATGCAATCATTTTCACGCCATCCCCATGTTTGTAAACATGGTTTGCTATTTCATTGTCCGGGCGAATGGCTGTGGTAAGAACGAAGGTTAGTTTATTCTGGCGGATCACATAACTGGCCCTGTCTTTCACTCCGGTCTCGGGACCCGCATAAGCAAGCGATTGAAACCCAAATGCAGTTTTGTAAAAATGAGCAGCCTGCCTTGCATTGCCAACATAAAATTCAACATAATCAGTTCCCTGCAATGGAAGGAAATCAGTTACGGGAGCTTGTTTTAATTCGGGGGCTTCAAGTGTGGACATATTTGAAGGTTTATTTAGTAAAGATAAAATGATTTTAAGGATATCAAAACTCCAATTGGAGCAAGAGATAATTCTTAAGTTTGCGTTCACATGCTTTCATTCAACAAACCCAGCCATATTGTAATCACCTGCAGTAAAAGAATATCCCCATTTTTACAACTGGAAGTAACCGATCTGGGTTTTAAGATAAAAAAAGTATTTCAGACTGGTGTGGAGTTGAACGGTACATTAAACGATTGCATCTGGCTAAACCTAAACCTTCGATGTGCAAGCCAGGTCTTATATTCCTTAAAATCTTTTTCATGCAATGGGCCTCAGCAATTGTATGATACGGTAGCCCAGATCCAATGGGAAACAATCTTTCTAAAGGATGGCTATTTTTCTGTTACGAGCACTGTTGAACACCCTACCATCAACAATTCTTTATTTGCAAATGTGAAAGTTAAAGATGCTATTGTTGATCGTTTTAGGGAAAAGACGGGTGAACGCCCTAATTCGGGTCCGCATTTACAAAGTACTGTAGTTCATTTGTTCTGGAGAAATGATATTGCTGAAATTTTTCTTGATACTTCAGGAGAAACCCTTGCCAAACATGGATATAGAAAAATACCAGGGGCCGCGCCAATGATGGAATCCCTCGCAACGGCTACCCTACTCGCTACTAAATGGGATCGCAAATCAGCTTTTGTTAACCCAATGTGCGGATCATCTACTGTTGCGATCGAAGCAGTATTACTCGCCACAAATAGAAGACCTGGTCTATTTAGAAATAATTATGGCTTTAAACATATCCTCGGTTATGATGAGGCATATTATGAAAATGAAAAGAAGAAGCTACTGCAACAGGTGATCGACCTCCCCGGTCTACAGGTTATTGCGACGGATCTAAGCCAGGATGCGATCAATATTTCAAAAATAAATGCCGGGGCTGCCGGAGTTGAAAAACTTATTGATTTTGAAGTAGGTGATTTTGAAGACACAGAAGTTCCCAAAGAGCCTGGAGTTATTTATTTTAACCCCGAATATGGAGCGAGGTTAGGGGATGAAAAAGAATTAGAAGAAACTTATGCAAGAATAGGAGATTTTTTAAAGAAGAAATGCAAGGGTTACACTGGTTATATTTTTACCGGGAACACGAACCTGGCAAAGAAAATCGGTTTAAAAGCAAATAGAAAAATTGAATTTTATACGGGGAAGATAGATTGTAGGCTGTTGGAGTATGAGTTGTATGCTGGAACGAGGAACTAACCCAAGGCTTAAGCCTTGGGTTAAGAAAGCTCCGCGCAGTATAGATGCAATTATATCGTCAAAGCTTTAGCGCTCAGGGTGCTTAGAGCGCCCCGACCGCAAAGAACAATTATCTTGCAGAAAAATTACCATGCAAAAGATCGGGATATTAGGGGGAGGACAACTGGGTAGGATGCTTTTGCAGGCTTCAGCAAACTATCCTGTGGAAACGTTTCTTATGGAAAATGATCCTGGATGCCCTGCAGCTCATCTATGTCATCACTTTGTAGAAGGAGATATCACCAAATACGAGGATGTATATAATTTTGGAAAGGGTTTAGATGCCATGACGATTGAAATCGAATCAGTCAATGAAGAGGCCTTACTACAGCTTGAAGAAATGGGTGTAAGAGTATATCCCCGTCCATCAGCCCTCTCAACTATAAAAAATAAGATCCTTCAAAAGCAATTTTATCTGGAATATGACATACCAACGGGTTCCTTTTATGTAACTGAGAATCAATCTGAATTACATCATCATGCTGGATTCTTCCCTGCTCTGCATAAAATAGCTAAAGGAGGGTATGATGGGCGGGGAGTTGTTGCAATGAATAGCCCTGCTGATATAGATCTTGGATTTGATGAGCCAGCCCTACTGGAAAAAAAGATTGATATCAGAAAGGAGATTTCCATAATTATAGCAGTAAATGACTCGGGCGAAATGGCCGTTTACCCCCCGGTAGAGATGATATTTGATCCAATACTAAATATGCTTAATTATCAACTCAGTCCGGCCCAACTGGAAGAAAAGATATTATGGAAGATCGAAGCCATCGCAACGAGAGTGGTTAAAAATTTACAAAGCCCTGGTATTTTCGCAGTGGAGATGTTCATTGACCAGGACAAAAATATATGGGTAAATGAAACTGCTCCCAGGGTACATAATAGTGGCCATCACACCATAGAAGCTAATTATTCCTCACAATTTGATATGTTGTGGCGCATAATGCTGGGGTATCCTTTAGGCAATACAAAGCACATCATGCCTGCAGCAATGGTAAATGTTGTGGGGGCAATTGGGTATTATGGTCCGGCCAGGTTGGTTGGGCTTGATGCTGTTCTTGGAATTGAAAATGTATTCGTGCATCTTTATGGTAAAAAAATTACTAAACCCGGCCGGAAAATGGGACATGTTACCATATTAAGTAATGACCGACAGGAGCTGGTTCATATATCACATACAATAAAACAACTTTTACAGGTAATAAGTGAATAATATCTTAGCATCCTATTTGCTATTGCTGTCAAATCAAAACATCAGAAACCATTTACAATGATGAGAAGCCGGGGGATTATAATCATTCTGTTCTTTTTGCTGATCAATTCATGCAAAAGTAAAACGGACACCGTAGACAAACAGACAAAAGACGCAAAGACCGGAAACCCAAAGACCGGGGGCGGCAAACCAGGTGGTGGACCGGGTGGACCGATCCGCGTAGATGGCTATATCGTTAAAGCGTCAACCCTTAATGAAAGTATTGACATTTCGGGCACATTGGTTGCTTTTGATGAGACTGATATTCATCCTGAAGTATCCGGGAAAGTCACCATGCTTAATATCAAGGAAGGTGCTTACATTACTAAGGGAACACTAATTGCAAGATTATTTGATGGTGACCTGCAGGCACAATTACATAAACTACAGGTGCAGTTACAATTGGCCCAGAAGACAGAAGAACGCCAGGGCCAGCTACTGAAGATCGGTGGTATAAGCCAGGCAGACTATGATCTGAGTATTTTGAATACTAGTTCTATCAGGGCCGACATACAGGTGATGCAGGCAAATATTTCGAAAACGATCATCCTGGCTCCATTTAATGGGAAAATATCATTTAAGAACATTAGTATTGGCGCGTTCATCACTCCAACAACTGTTATTACAACAATTCGTGCAGTGAATCAACTTAAACTAGAATTTTCAGTTCCGGAAAAATACGGAAGCAAGGTAGGATTAGGTCAATTCATTAGCTTTTCGACAGAGGGAGTTCCTAATAAATATTCTGCTAAAGTGATCGCTACTGAATCAACTATTTCACTGGATAACAGGAGCCTTAAGGTAAGGGCATTGGTAGACCATGTAGATAAATTTTTAACCGCTGGCAGCTTTGCGAAAGTGACATTTGATATGGGAAACAACAACCAGGCTATTATGATCCCGTCACAAGCAATAATACCTGGTGTACGTGACAAAAAAGTGGTAGTGGATAGGGGTGGCACTGCACAATTTCAAACTGTGAAGACTGGTACCAGAGATTCAGCAAATGTGCAGATAACCGATGGACTTGCTGTTGGCGATACTCTCATAACAAGCGGCTTACTTTCTTTAAAACCTGGGGCAAAAGTCCAATTGTCCCCAATTAAAAAATAATGTTTAAATGAATATATCGCATTTCAGTTTAAGAAGGCCGGTATTCGCAATAGTACTCAACCTGGGGATTGTTTTATTTGGAGTTATTGGATTTAAGTTTTTGGGGATACGGGATTACCCGGCTATTGATCCTCCAAATATTTCGGTGAGAACGACCTATTCAGGTGCAAACGCCGACATTATCGAATCGCAAATTACAGAACCATTAGAGAAAGCAATAAACGGTATAGCTGGTGTAAAAAACATTACCTCTTCCAGTAGTCAGGGAAGCAGTAATATCAATGTTGAATTTGAACTAGGCATAGACCTTGAAGCCGCGGCAAATGACGTTCGGGATAAAGTGGGGCAGGCAACCCGTTCACTTCCAAACGACCTGGATGCGCCTCCGGTGATCTCAAAAGCAGATGCCAGTGGTGATCCCATTCTATCGATGTTGGTTCAAAGCAATACAAAAAACCAGTTGGAAGTAACCGAATACGCTAATAACAACATCATTGAAAGGTTGCAGACCATTCCGGGCGTAAGCAGCATAAGTATCTGGGGAGAAAAAAAGTATGCTATGCGTATCTGGTTTGATCCACAGAAATTAAGCGCTTATAATCTAACTGCTGCCAATGTTCAAACTGCACTGGAAAAAGAAAGTGTAGAATTACCTTCTGGAAAGATCACAGGTAATACTACCGAACTATCGGTGAGAACATTCGGGAAATTGAATACTGAAGAAGAATTCAACAATGTGATCATCGCGAATATGAATGGGACTGATATCAAATTAAAAGATGTTGGTGAAGCGGTATTAGGACCTGAAAATGAGGAATCTGGATTGAAAGAAAGTGGTATCCCAATGATAGCCTTAGCTTTAGTACCACAGCCCGGATCTAATTATGTTGAAATCTCAAATGAGTTTTATAAACGATATGCACAGATACAAAAAGACCTTCCTCCCGATTTCAAAATTGATATAGCACTTGATCAGACAAAATTCATCAAACGTTCCATTTCTGAAGTAGAACAAACATTGATGCTATCTTTTATATTGGTAGTGCTCATCATTTACTTATTTTTCAGGGATTGGCTTATTGCCTTGCGTCCTTTAATTGATATTCCTGTTTCCCTTATCGGTACTTTCTTTATAATGTACCTATGCGGTTTTACTATCAATGTTCTTACCCTATTAGGAATTGTGCTGGCAACAGGACTGGTAGTGGATGATGGAATTGTGGTAACTGAAAACATCTTTAAAAAGATGGAGCAGGGTATGAATAAATATAAGGCTGCCCGTGAAGGTTCAAAAGAGATTTACTTCGCTGTCATTGCTACTTCAATTACCCTGGCTGTCGTGTTCTTACCAATTGTTTTTTTGCAGGGATTTGTTGGAAGACTGTTTCGTGAATTTGGTATTGTGGTAGCAGGCGCCGTTTTAATTTCTGCATTTGTATCACTTACCCTTACTCCTGTTTTAAACGTTAAGCTTACTCGTAAAGGTCTGAAACATGGATGGTTTTATAATATAACCGAGCCGTTCTTTAGGGGATTGGAAAATGGATATAAGCATACTTTGAATGGCTTTATGAGGGTAAGATGGATGTCATTTATACTGATCGCCGCATGCTTTGGAATCATGTATTTTATTTTTTCCAGCATACCATCTGAATTGGCCCCTATGGAGGACCGCAACCAATTTCGATTAACTGTTACCGCTCCGGAAGGAACATCATACGAAGCAATGGATGGTTACCTTGATAAGCTTTCACATTTTATGATGGATTCGATTCCAGAGAAACAAATAGTTATGAGCCTGACTGCTCCAGGTTCTGGTTCAGGAGCTGTTAATACCGGTATGGTAAGAGTATTATTGAATGATCCTAAAGACCGGCATCGCTCTCAACAGGATATTGTGAACATGGTAAACAAGAACCTAAATAAATTCCCCCTTGGAAAAGCATTTGCCATACAGGAACAAACAATAGCAGTAAACAGGCGTGGTGGATTACCTGTTCAATACGTGATTCAAAATGTAGATTTTGATAAGATCACCAGCGCACTCCCAAAGTTTTTAGATGAGGCAAATAAAAGTCCCATATTCCAGGGAGTTGATGCAGACCTTAAATTTAATAAACCTGAATTACGCATCAATATCGATCGGCTAAAAGCAAGTGAGTTAGGAGTTACTGTGGATGATATTTCACAAACCATGGATTTGGCACTCAGCAATCGCAGGCTAGGATATTTTTTAAAAGAAGGTAAACAATACCAGGTGCTTGGCCAGGTTGCAAGAAACGAAAGAGATGACCCAAATGATCTAAAAAGTTTCTCGGTAAAAAACAATAAAGGTCAAACGATTACTCTTGATAACCTGGTTTCGGTATCCGAAGAAACAACTCCTCCAACCATTTATCACTTTAACCGGTATAAATCAGCTACTATTTCGGCGGGCCTTGCGCTTGGCAAAACAGTAGGAGACGGGATCAAGGAGATGCAAGCTATTGCAAAACGAGTGTTGGATCCCAGCTTTAGCACAGCCCTAACCGGAACCTCCAGGGATTATGCTGAAAGTTCAAGCAATACCAGCTTTGCCTTTATGCTTGCCCTGATACTCATCTACCTGATCCTGGCAGCACAGTTTGAAAGTTTTATAGATCCCTTTATTATTATGATCACGGTTCCTCTTGCTCTTGCCGGTGCATTATTATCCCTTTGGATCTTTGGTCAAACATTTAATATATTCTCTCAAATTGGAATGATCATGTTGATAGGATTGGTAACAAAGAATGGGATACTGATCGTTGAATTTTCGAATCAAAAAAGAAAAGCCGGGATGGATAAAATGAAAGCAGTGCTGGAAGCCGCTGTAAGTCGTTTACGCCCCATTCTTATGACAAGCCTTGCTATGTCGCTTGGCGCTCTTCCTTTAGCTTTAAGCATTGGAGATGCCTCCACCAGCCGTATTCCATTAGGTGTGGTGATCGTAGGTGGGATCATGTTCTCATTGATACTTACCCTGTTTATTGTACCTGCTATGTATTCGTACTTATCATCAAAAAAAGGAGTGTTGAATGAAGATCTCTAGTTTAATAATTTCCCTGCTGATAGTTGGAGTGCTGAATGGGCAGGATAGTCTTACCATAGATGAAGCCATTCAATCTGCCATCAATCATAACTATGGAGTACTGATCAGCAAGAACACTGTAGACATTGGTAAAATCAATAATAACTGGGCCAATGCCGGAGCTGTTCCGGTGATCAGTGCAACCGCTAATAAAACCATTGGAGTAAGCAATATTCAACAGCAATTAAATAGTGGCAGCACCATCGATAAAACCGGGGCAACCAATCAAAATCTGAATACAGGTGTAGGTATAAGCTGGAAAGTTTTTGATGGCTTTAAAATGTTTGCCACTAAAAAAAGATTGGAAGAACTGGAACGGAATGGTGAATATGCATTTAGAAAAAGTGTGGATGAAACTCTCTTCGATGTTGTAAGCCAGTTTTACAATATAGTCAAACTGAATGAGCAACTTAAGGCTACGAATGAACAAATACAATTGTACGAGGACAGGCTTAAGATCGCTGATATGAAATATAATATCGGTAGTGGAGCAAAATATGAATTGTTACAAGCCAAGGTAGACCTTAATGAGCAACGATCTAATGCACTTAATATTCAGAATTCAATCCAGCTTGCGAAAGTAACCCTAAGTAACCTGATTGGTAAAAAACCAGATACAGCTTATAAGGTTGCAGACACGATCATTCTTCACAGCATCCCGGATATTAGTACTGTTGAAAATAAAATAGAATCAAAAAATCCGGATGTGCTGCTGGCCAATAGTAATCTCGCCATCCTTTTACAGACTAAAAGAGAAATAAATGCAGGGCGGCTTCCAACAGTAACCTTAAATGGCAATTATAATTTTCTTCGAACTTCCAACGGTGCAGGCCTGACCCTTTCAAACCAAAACTATGGACCCTCCGCTTCCATAGGAGTGGCTGTTCCAATATTCAATGGCGGATTAATCCGCAAACAATCTTCGGTTGAAGATATCCTGATAAAGAATCAGAATTTAACCATTGAACAATTAAAAAGTACCCTGCAGACATCTGTTTTGAATGCATTCATCAATTATCAAAATGCATTGAACCTTGTTGCCTTCGAACGATCAAACCTTGCATTGGCATCAGAGAATATTTTCATTGCTTTACAGCGGTTTAAAATGCTCAATATTACCTCGATTGAATTAAGGACAGTACAGATCAGTTACATCGATGCTGAGAACAGGCTCTTCAATGCGCTTTACCAGGCAAAACTTGCAGAAGCAGAAATAGCGTTGTTGACAGGAGATATTTCGGGATTATAAATGCCGCAGGCGTTTGTATTTTCTACCAATCTGTCGCCGCTATGCGGCTCGGGGTCTAAGTAATAGCAAGGCCTAAATAATTTAAGGAGGATGTTTGAGGTCTGAGTTATATGCATACACGGAATAAATAATTATTTATTCCGTGTATCCGTGGCAATGTTCTTCGCGCGAAGCAAGAAAAATTTATCTTACTTTTAATTATAAATGGAAACAACAACATCAAGCCCTCTTGTTGGTATAATTATGGGCAGTGACAGTGATCTTTCTGTAATGCAGGCCGCTGCAGATGTATTGAAGCAATTCGAAATTGATTACGAGATCACGATCGTTTCTGCTCACCGTACTCCTCAGAGAATGTTCGACTATGCCACTGCTGCACGAGAAAGGGGATTGAAAGTAATTATTGCAGGTGCGGGTGGAGCAGCTCATCTGCCGGGGATGATAGCTTCCATTACAACACTTCCTGTTATAGGAGTTCCAATCAAATCTTCCAACTCTTTAGATGGCTGGGATTCCATACTATCCATCTTACAAATGCCCAATGGAGTTCCAGTAGCTACTGTTGCATTGAATGCTGCAAAAAATGCAGGAATACTTGCAGCAGAAATCCTTGGAATACATGATGCATCAATATCTGAAAAACTCTTTCAGCTTAAAAAATCAATGCGAGAAGAAGTGATAGAGAAAGCAACCAAAATGGAAAAACATCCATAAATGCTGTTAGTCCTTTAATATCGGTAGCAGAATCCCTTAAGGATTCAATATCGGTAGAAAAATACCGGTAGGTATTTAATATCGGTAGAAAAATTTTATTATTTTTTAATCACAATAACCAATTTCTGTTCCAACCCAAAAGATGCTTCATAAATCTCATGAAAAAAAGCCTCCCCATATTTTGCATAAAAGGGAAGAAAGTTATCAACCCGTTCCTGTAGGTTGTTATTAGGAAATAGATAAGAATATATTTTTATAAGTTGCCCCTCCTCTGAATCAAATTTTCTTCTCTCCGCCTTGTACATCTTCTTTTCAAGCGCTTCTATTGTTTTAGAAACCTTTGCTAATAAAGAAGTAACATGATCATGAAGAGTAGGATCGACAGCTGACGCTGTGTTCTGTATCTCCTGGTACAGTTTTATTATTTTTCCCTTCTCTTCAGATAAGGATAGTTCCGGTGAGTGTTTTTTTACAATATCCTTCATCAATTCCGGTATCCCTTTAAAGATATCTTGTGGACTTACCGAATTCTTCTCCATTAGCAAGGCCACTTTTTCTTCAATGTACACAAAAGAATTTCTAAGCACAAGCATTGGAAAAGGCACCTTATAGGAATCAAATAAACTTTTTAATTCAAGCCAGTAAGCAAGTTCCCCACCTCCTCCAATAAACGCTACATCAGGAAGAATCGTTTCCTGGTATAATCCACGCAGAATTACATTTGGACTGAATCTTTCGGGATGTTCTTTCAATTCATCTCTTATCTCATCATCTGTAAATGTTATATCAGTATCATCCACTCTAAAGCTATCCTTATGCCTGATGATGCGATTTCTCACATTGTCTATTAAATAAAATAAATTTATATCTCTTGCATGCGCCTGGGCAGCATATTCTTTTTCAAGTGCTGCCGAGCTTTCATTTACAATTCGGGAAGGCTCGTTGGTAAAGAGGTCATTTTCAAAAACTTGTAACATCACTTTCTTTAGTGCCGGATTATCAGGCATCAAAACAATGAGTCCATAGTCACTAAAAAGAGTGTGTAGCAATTTGAAAGTGGCTGTTTCAATAGCAGCTCCTTTAGTGTAACAATCTTTGATCGTGTTCATGATCTTCTTTCCAAATGGCAGCACACTGATTTGCCCGCTGATTGTTTCGATCATCTTAATCAAATCATTATCCACAATCATTCTCCCAACTGCACCCCTTTGTTTAGTCTTCCACTCATATTTCTTTCCAGATAAAAAAATATGCCCAAGCTCATCTAAATCTGCGTCTTCGCTACCAATATAAAAAACGGGCACAAAAGTATTCCCGGCTAGTTGTTCATTTAATTGTACGGCTAGTTTAATTACATGAATAATTTTATAGATGAAATATAAATGCCCGGTAAAAATATTGGGCTGATGTGCTGTGCAGATTGTGTAGGCATTCCTATTTAGAAGAGCATTGATATTTTGATTAACCTTCTCAGAAACCGGAAGTGAAGAATATTGATTTTGCAATTGCTCAACCAACAACTTCCGGTCTGTTGGGAAAGCATTTCGGTCTGTGATCGACTGCCTGATTCCGTCGAGGCTAACAGGATGTTTATAAAAATCTCTAAGCGCTGAACCTTGAATATAATCAATAACAATCCTGGAAAATTTTCCTGTGTCCTTGTAGTCTATCTCCTGCGTTTCTAAAGAATGTGGCAAACGATGTAAATTGAGGCGGAAAGTTAATCAGATTTTATTATTGTTGGCACAAAATGGCGTTAGCCATTTGAGGTTGGCAGAAAACGATCATCGCTCATACAACCCTCCCCTCCAGATCATAATCAAACGCAGC
>JADGPY010000455.1 GCA_017882205.1 Chitinophagaceae bacterium | reverse complement strand
TTTGAGGATCTGATCTTCCCCTTGTTTCTTTTTATTGCTGGAGTATCTATGCCTTTTTCAATTAATAAGAGACTCCAGCTTGGTCATACCAAGAAACAAATTTACCAGCATGCTATAACGCGATTATTTATTCTTATCGTCTTGGGCATTATACTGGCTAATGGAGGAATCCGGAATTTCGACTTTGCACATTACAGGTACACTCACGTATTAGTCCGGATTGGGATTGGATGGTTTTTTGCCACAGTGATTTATTTAAATACCAGAATAAGAGGTCAAATATTTTGGTTTGTTGGTCTTTTACTTGGTTATTGGGCAATTATGAAGTTAATACCGGTTCCTGGTTATGGCGCAGGAGTAATGACTCCAGAAGGAAATTTGGCCGGATATATCGATCGTTTATTATTACCAGGAAGTTTTTATCAGGGGTATTTCCCCGGGATTTTGGATCCCGAAGGTATTTTAGGCCATATTTCCGGAGTGGCAATGGGTTTGATGGGAGTTCTGGCAGGTCAATTTTTAATAACAGAAAATAAAAATTTGCCAGGTATAAAAAAAGCGCTCCTGTTAGGTGCGGCAGGAATATTGTTTTTAGGGATTGGATTAGTCTGGGACATAGCATTTCCTATTATAAAGAAAATATGGACAAGTTCATATGTCGTTTTTGCCGGAGGATGGAGTTTAATACTTTTATCCATATTTTATCTTATTATAGATGTTTGGAAATTTAAAAAGTGGCCGTTTTTTTTCATTGTAATTGGTTCGAATGCAATTTTTATTTATGCGTGTCAGTCTGGTATTCTTGATTTCCAAAGGACGAGTAATTTTTTCTTCAAAGGGCTTATAAATTGTTCCTCTGATCCATCGGTACAAGCTGTTATTTCTTCTATTACTTATCTGTTAGTAAGCTGGCTGTTTTTATATTTTATGTATAAACGAAAAATATTTTTTAAAGTATAACTCAAATTGGGATGAAACCCATATGCATTCCATACAAAAATGTGAATATGATTTTCTCATATCGGTTCCATCATGGTGGTCCCAACGTTCCTTTAATAAATTAAATTTCAATATGATGAAAAAGAATTTTAATCTCCTTCTGTTAATAAGTTTTCTGGTCGCTGGCTGCAATTCAGGTCTCTCCTCTGATAATAAAAATACCTATGCAATAATCCCCGCACCTGTTTCACTCAAACAGATGAATGGTAGTTTTACATTTTCCCAAAAGAGCAGAATTATTCTCTCAGCCATCAACGATGAAACGAAACTGGCTGCCGACTATCTTGCGCTTCTTGTAAAGAATCCGACAGGATTAAGTATTCCAGTTGAAGAGGGCAGAAAGAGTATATCTCAGTCTGTATTTATGTCGTTGGACCCTTCTATTGTTAATGTTGAAGGATATGTACTTAAGATAACCCCTGAAATAATTGATATTAAGGCCAATTCTGCTATTGGTTTGTTTTATGCAGTTCAGACTATCAGACAGTTGCTTCCGGTGGATGTCGAGAACGGGAAAATAATTGAAGGCCTTATACTTTCAGTGCCAGCATGTGAGATCAGGGATGAACCAGCTTTTGTATATAGAGGGATGCATCTTGATGTAGGACGTCATATGTTCCCAGTTGCTGATATTAAAAGATATATAGACATGATTTCCCTTCACAAAATGAATACATTCCATTGGCATCTTACTGAAGATCAGGGCTGGAGGATTGAGATCAAAAAATACCCAAAGCTTACGAAAATAGGAGGTTTCCGGAAAGAAACACTTATCGGGTCCGGGAATGAAAAGCCGCAAGTATTCGATGGCAAACCTTATGGTGGATTTTATACGCAGGAAGAAGTTAAAGATATTGTCGCTTATGCCAGGTCGAAGTTTATAACAATTATCCCCGAAATAGAAATGCCAGGACATTCAACAGCAGCATTGGCTTCATACCCTGAATTTTCGTGCACAGGAGGTCCGATTGAGGTTGCAACCAAGTGGGGTATTTTTCCAGATGTATATTGTGCAGGGAAAGAAGCAACTTTCAAATTTCTTGAGGATGTGCTAAGTGAAGTGATTGATCTTTTCCCCGGAAAATATATCCATATTGGCGGTGATGAATGTCCTAAGGATCGCTGGAAAAAATGCCTGGACTGCCAGAATAGAATAAAGAAAGAGGGTTTAAAAGATGAGAAAGAACTTCAAAGTTATTTTATCTCACGAATTGAAAAATTCCTCATTTCAAAAAACAGGAAACTTATCGGATGGGATGAAATCCTTGAAGGAGGATTGGCTCCGGAAGCCACTGTAATGTCGTGGAGAGGAGTAGAAGGGGGTATTGAAGCTGCTAAACAAAAACATAATGTAATAATGAGTCCCTATAATGATGTTTATTTGTACATATATCAATGTGAGCCTGAAGGTCAGCCACTTGCAGCAAGTGGTTATCTTCCCCTTGAAAAAGTTTATTCGTTTAATCCGGTGCCTGAAAAGTTGAATGCGGATGAGCAGAAATATATTCTTGGTCTGGAGGGTTGCTTATGGTCAGAATTTGTTGATTCCCCTCAGCTTTTAGAGTATATGGTTTATCCTAGAATGTTTGCAATTGCAGAAACCGGGTGGACTCCGGCATCGCAAAAAGACTTTAAAAGTTTTTTATCACGTTTAGAAATAGTTAAGAAGAGGTATGATGCTATAGGCATAAACTATTTCAAGGGCGAATACAGAAATACAAGGGCTATAAAAAATTAGATGTGGGTTAAATCGATTAGTTCAAAGATCATGATAGAAACTTTGTCGAAAAAACTTAGAAAGCTGGAGCTAATAATTGAAAAATCTCCCAGGATTGATCGCTATTCTTCAATACCAAAGGAGGAATTTGTAGAGCGTCGTCAGAAAACATGGAAAGCCTTACTGAAAGAGAATAATATTGATGTTGCTTTTGCTTTTTCAGACGAGCACTACAGCGGGGATGTGCCATATCTTGGGGGAAACATAAACTATTCTATTGAACAAGTAGCATTCGGTCTGGGTCCTGATCCTTACACTTCAGGGATAATAGCCGGATTTGAAGGAGTTTATATCGCTGGACAACTAGCAAAACGCGCCGGAATTATGGTGTATCCAACCGAGAGTCTGCAACTGGCAGATGAAAAGTACCCTGTGGAAGGATTTTCTCTGAAGGATATTTTGGAAAAGATTGCAGGCAGGAAGGTCCAACGTATAGGGATTTTATCTCCCCGTCAGGTTATTCCTGACGGAATAATAGCCAACCTGGAAGAGATTGTTGGTAAAGATAATGTAATCGATACTCAAGTCCCTTTTCAAAAAGTAAAAAACCTGAAAAGTATAAATGAAATGAGGCTTGTAGAAGATTCAGCCTATGTCACTTCACTTGCCTTGAGGACAATGCTGGCAGTATTGGAACCAGGTATGGACGAAACTGAAGTTGCTGCCTTTGGTGATATGCTTGCAAAATGGATGGGATGTGAACGACAAGGCTTTCAAACTATGGTTGGTTCAGATATAGCTTGCGTGACAATGATAGGGCCTGCGCTTAACCGGCAGATTTTAGAAGGTGAGTATTTGCATCTTGGTACTTCTTACAAAAGAGACGGACTTACAGCATGTTGCAGAAGGAGCCTTTTTTCAGACAGCACTAATATAACACCGTATCGCGAATATTTCAGAAGAATTGTGGAAGAAGGGTTTAAAGTAGGGCTCAATGCCTATGTAAATATTGTTGAAAACAACAGACCGGCAAAGTACCAGGAGCAGGCTTTAATAGATTTCTTTAATTCAAAAACAGACGAAATGCTCACTATGGTTCAATCAGTATCTTATAAACGTTCGGCATTACGGCTAAAGGAAAAATTATTCAGTGAAATTCCCGGTATCACCAAAGGTCTCGCCAGGATGAAACCCTACACAGGCACACATAATTCCGGTTATACCGAATGTCAGGAATTTTTTGGGGCAATCACCTTGGAATCTGAACAACCTTTAGATCATCAGGTAATAACGATGCTTGATGTTGCTTTAAGGGGTCGTGGCAGTAAATGGCTTGGGGAGGAGTTCGAACAGATTATCTCCGGCTTTGATTACTGGGTCGTTGAAGACACTCTGGGAAAATATGGAAACAAAGTGAAAAACCTTACAGGTGAACTTCAGCCAGGTGATAAGTTAGTTAAGGGTATAGGAAAAATCCCCATCAACGTACAGACTTTGGTTGGTAACGTGAATGAATATGAAGGTTAACGCTTCATGAAAATGTATTAACTTAATTGTAAATTCAAAATGAATAGAGGAAATTCAATTGTTGCCTTAATACTCTTAATATTTTTTGTTATATCTCTGCTGCAGAACATGTTAGGGCCTCTTATTCCTGACATCATCGATGATTTTAGTCTCAGCCTCACGCTTGCTGGTTTTCTCCCATTTTCTTTTTTCATAGCCTACGCTGTGATGTCCATTCCAACCGGCTTCATGATTGAAAAATTCAGAGAAAAAGCCGTTCTTTTAGTTGCGTTTTTCATCTCTTTTGCCGGTGCTATTTTGTTCGCAACAAATGCAAATTTTACTTATGCTCTGCTCTCTCTGTTTTTAATGGGTGCTGGTGTGGCTATGATGCAGGTAGGTATTAATCCACTTCTACGTGTGGCAGGCGGTGAAAAACATTTTGCTTTTAATTCTGTTTTAGCCCAGTTTATTTTTGGATTGGCTTCTTTCCTAAGCCCGAAACTTTACATTTATTTTGTCCAGAATCTTCAGGATGTTTCAGCACATAAAAATGTTATTATTACGCTATTATCACAAGTTGTACCGGGTAATTTACCATGGATTTCGCTCTATTGGGTTTTTGCCGTAATAACTCTTCTGATGATAGTTATTATTACTGTAATAAGGATACCTAAGGTAGAATTAAAAGAAGATGAGCGTATTGGAAACAAAGAGAGTTTTGTTCTTCTGTTGAAGAATAAAATTGTGATTCTCTATTTTATTGGAATCATCGCATATGTTGGTACCGAACAAGGCGTAGCAGATTGGATTTCCAAATTTTTGATCAACTATCATCAATATGATCCACAGACTATAGGTGCTAAGGTCGTATCCAATTTCTGGGGATTGATGACAGTAGGCTGTTTACTGGGATTGTTACTGTTGAAAATATTTGACTGTAGAAAAGTCCTGATCTATTTTTCAAGTGCAGCGATTATCTCCCTGACTTTCGGTCTTTTCGGACCTGGGGAGATCGCTCTTGTAGCTTTCCCATTAGTTGGATTTTTTGCTTCAGTGATGTGGTCAATCATCTTTTCTTTAGCACTTAATTCTGTAAGTAAACACCACGGTGCATTTTCAGG
>JADGPY010000104.1 GCA_017882205.1 Chitinophagaceae bacterium | reverse complement strand
GGCCTGCAAAGTGGTGATGTTATATGCGGAGCTACTTCTACCGGAGGTACCTTTATTGCTTTTTATAGCCAGAATGGAGGAAATTTCGACATGAGGGTTCAACTGCTGGATGCACAAGGATTTAAACAATTTGGACCAAACGGGATGGTTATTAATAATCTCCCAACCGGTAGCGCCACTTTTGTATTTAATGCGATCGTTGATAACTTTGATAATTTCATAGTAGCTTATAATGATCAACGTGCCGGGCCAAATGGTACTGTAATTAATAAAGTGACACCGGATGGTACCCTGCCTTGGGGCATAAACGGAATTTATCTTGGCCCAGGCTTGTCGCCATATCCTGCTGTCCTAACTAACGGGGAAGTAGCAGTAGCCTGGGGAAATAGTAATAGCCCAAATACTATTTCCATTCAAAAAATAACAACCGGTGGCACACTAGCATGGTCACCAGCCAAGATCGTTCCATCCATTAATACACTACCTGTTACAAGACCTCAATTAGTTTCACTTACTGCAAATAAGTTCTCTTTGATCTATCAACAGCGAATTAGCTCACCATCAGGTTCTAATTTGTACGCCTTACAATTTGACGTAAATGGAGATTCAACCTGGCCAAGGGTGAAGATAGCTAATAGCTTTACCTCCACCTTTAATTATTATTCTGTTATTTCTGATAATGATGCTACCTATGTTGGATATTATTGTAACCCTGCTGCTGCTCCATCGAGGTTTTATTCTTATTTGCAGAAGATCAATGGAGATGGATCACTGCCATGGTTGATAAATGGTACTGAATTCGCTTCGGATCATATATATGACCAGCTGGTCACTCACATTGCCAAGCAGCCTGGTTCAAATGAAGTTTGGGCCTTAAGTAATTGCACTACCGCAAGCCAATCACCGTATGGAATTTATGCTCAGAAATATTCTGCAACCTTTGGAGCGCGATTACTCAGTGATAATGCAAAAGCTGTTTTTGTTCCAGATGCTAACAGGGAACAGCATGCAGGGAATATATCAGTATTAAATGGCACTGACCTTATGTTCATGTATAACGATGTTAATAATAAACTGCATGGAACAAGGCTAGACGGAACAGGAAGCTTTGTATGGGCTGGAAATACTATTGAGCTTGGAAGTACTACCACTAGTAAATTACGATATAATTTCATGCCTATAGTTAATGGACAGGCAGTAGCTATTTGGTCGGAGAACAGGGGAATAGAGAACAGGCCATATGCTCAAAATATTACAAGTAATGGGAATACGGGGCCTTTACCCGTAACCTTGTTAGATTTTACAGGTAGCTTATTTAATAACTCGGTTATTCTTTCATGGAAGACCCTTACTGAAAGCAATAACCATGGTTTTAGCCTTCAACAGTCAGTTGATGGAAGTAGCTTTACTGATATCACTTTTGTATTAAGCAAGGCATTAAACGGCAATAGCACAAGCGAACTGAATTATCAATATATTGATCAATCTCCATATAAAGGCGTTAGCTTTTATCGCCTAAAGCAAATTGATAAGGATGGCAGGTTTGTGTATAGCCAGGTTGTTTCGATCATGCGGAAGTCAAATTTATTCCTTCAGAAATTATATCCTACTCCTGCTATAAATAGTTTGTATCTAACTTTTAATAGCCCGCAGGCGGAAAATGTATCAGTACGAATTGCTGATGTTATGGGAAGAATTATTCAAAAGGGACAGCTCAATTTGAACATGGGGGTTGGGGATTATAAAGTGGATGTTTCTTCACTTTCCGAAGGGATGTATTTTATTGAGGTTTCTGATAATGGGGGGAATATGTTTGTTGAGAAATTTGTGAAAGGGGAGTGAGCGGTCCGGGCACTTTTAGCGCTCAGGTCGCAGGAAGCGCCCCGACCGCATTTAGCGCAGCTATTCTGAATCAGGATGGTGTTCTCTCTTCTCGTTATCTTTCATTAACAGGTTTGACTCAGGATCTGAGATAACATCTTCCATATTTCTGTCGTTGTCAATGATGCCTTTTTCTTCGAGCATACGCATATCCTTGGCATCACGTAAAAATTCAGAAGCAAAAATAAACTTGTTAAGTTTATCATTTTTGCTGAAAATAATTTGTTTATTATTGCCTACCCACTCGTTTTTCCCATCATACAAATAGAGGATATTCTGACCGATTTCCATCACGCTATTCATATCATGCGTATTAATAATAGTGGTAATGTTATACTCCAGGGTTATTTCACGTATAAGGATATCGATCACAAGAGATGTTTGTGGATCGAGCCCTGAGTTAGGCTCATCGCAAAAAAGATATTTTGGATTAAGAACAATCGCTCTGGCGATTCCCACTCTTTTTTTCATTCCGCCACTGATCTCTGCGGGAAATTTTTTATTGGAGTCATTTAGATTGACCCTGTCAAGAACTTCGTTTACACGCTTAATTTTTTTATTATGGTCCCAGTTGGTAAACATGTCAAGGGGGAACTTTACATTTGCCTGGACAGTTTTACTATCAAAGAGTGCCGATCCCTGGAAAAGCATTCCAATCTGTTGGCGAAGTATTTTACGCTCTTCCTGTGTCATTAGAGTGAATGGCTTGCCATCATAAATAATTTCACCACTGTCCACCTCAAACAGGCCAACCATGCATTTTTGAAGTACTGTCTTTCCGCTCCCACTGGTTCCAATAATCAGGTTAGTTTTGCCCGATTCAAAAACTGCACTTATATCATTCAGTATTTCCTTATCATCAAATGCTTTATATATATTTTTTAATTCGATCATAATATTCTGAACAATAATTTTTAATCATCTTTTCCTAGAGCAATATTGCTGCCAATGCGTAATCGGCAAATAAGATCAGGATACAGCTTGTAACTACGGCCGTAGTACTTGCACGACCAATTTCAAGGGCACCGCCTTTAACATTGTATCCATAAAATGCGGGGATACTGCTTATTATAAAAGCAAAAGTGTAAGCCTTCGCAAGTGCAAACCATACATTGAATACAATAAAATTTTCAAGTAATCCCTTATCATAATCGTCTGTGGATATTATGCCTGTCATGCCGGCTGCAATTCGACCACCCCAAATTCCAACAACAGCCGCTATTACAACTAATAAAGGAATGGTGATTAGAGCTGCAAGGATCTTTGGCATGACAAGATATGATTTGGTGTTGATGCCCATGATTTCTAATGCATCTATTTGCTCACTTATACGCATATTTCCTAATTCTCCAGCGATCTTACTGCCGACAACTCCAGCTAAGACGATACAAACAAGAGTTGGAGCAAATTCGAGTATTACAGTATCCCTTACAACCTGTGCTAAAGCTGACTTTGAAACCAGTGGGTTGGTAAGCTGGTAAGCAGTTTGCGCAGCACTTACTGCTCCCATAAAAAGAGAAATGATGGCTACAATGGGTAAAGATCCGATTCCGATCTCAACACATTGATGCATGAGTTCCTTCCAATACATCTTAAAATTTTCCGGCTTGGTAAGCATTCCTTTTAGTAATAAAAGGTAGGCGCCAAAAGTGGTAAAAAACTTCATTATGTTTCCTGAGTTACTTTTTTAAATCTTTTCCATCCCCGTACTTTTTCTGGTTGTCCTTCTGTTGTTAGCTGACCTTTATTCTGGGCATCTATCACTGCAATCAACACCATATTATAAATACTTCGAACCTGGCTTCCAAGTTGTAAAATATGTACTGGCTTTTTCAATCCAAGTAATATTGGTCCGATGGCATCAGAACCGCCTATCTCATGTAACAGATTGTATGCCACGTTACCAGCAGCAAGGTTAGGAAATATTAAAGTGTTTACGTCCTGGTCTACTAATTCGCTAAAGGGATAATTGTCTCTAAGTACTTCTTTATTAAATGCAACATTAGCCTGCATCTCACCATCAACAATTAAATCAGGATCTTTTTGTTTCACAATTTCTCTTGCAGATGCAACCAATATTGCTTCCGGGGAATGACTGCTTCCAAAATTAGAATAACTCAGCATAGCAATACTTGGAATAACCCCAAAATGTTTTACTTCTTTAGCTACCAGCAGGGTAATATCTGCAAGTTCTTCTGCGGTAGGGTTAAAGTTAACTGTGGTATCTGCAAGAAAAAGTGGACCTTTTTTTGTCATCATGATGTACATTCCGGCAACTTTTTTTGTTCCCGGTTGCATCCCGATGATTTGTAATGCAGGCCTTATTGTATCAGGATAATTCTTCGTAAGGCCTGATATCATTGCATCTGCATCACCTGTTTCTACCATCATGCAGCCAAAATAGTTCCGGTCGCGCATGATCTTTTTCGACTCATATAAATTAAAACCTTTGCGTTGTCTTTTTCTAAAAAATAATTCTCCATATTCAGCCCTTTTGTCCTCCATTGACTCACTCTTAGGATTTATGATTTGAATTCCATCAAGGTAAATACCATTGGCCTCTGCCATTTTATGGATCCGTTTCTCATCTCCAAGCAGTATTGGGTGGGCGACACCTTCATCCTGCACTAATTGGGCAGTCTTTAATATTTTAAGATTCTCAGCTTCTGCAAAAACTACTTTTTTAGGATCTTTACGGGCTTTATTTCCTAATACCCGTAGTAATTGGTTATCTATGCCAAGCCGTTTATTAAGGTCAAGTTTATAGGTATCCCAATCTGCAATTGGATATTTAGCCACCCCACTATCCATCGCTGCCTTAGCAACCGCCGGAGCAACTGTTGATAATAACCTTGGATCAAGCGGTTTGGGAATGATATAGTTTGGGCCGAAATTAATGCTCTTCTGGTTATAGGCCATCGTCACAATATCTGGTACAGGAGATTTTGCCAGTTCTGCCAAAGCCTTTACAGCTGCGAGCTTCATCGCCTCGTTGATCTGTGTAGCCCGAACATCCAGGGCACCACGAAAAATATATGGGAATCCAAGTACATTATTCACCTGGTTAGGATAATCGCTCCGGCCGGTAGCCATTATCACATCTTTACGTGCAGCAGTTGCTATTTCATAGGACACCTCAGGGTCAGGATTGGCCATCGCAAAAACAATTGGGTTTTTTGCCATGCTCTTCACCATTTCTGAATTAACAACATTTCCAGCACTAAGTCCGATAAACACATCAGCATCTTTCATTGCCTCTGCAAGAGTAAGATCTATTTTACGGGTGGTGGCAAATTTTACTTTGTTTTCATCCTGATCCTGTCGATCTACATGTAACACACCTTTCGTGTCGAACATTGTGAAGTTACTATGTTTTGCTCCTAATGCTTCATAGAGCCTTGCGCAGGCCATAGCGGCGGAACCTGCACCATTAACAACAAATTTAACTTTGTCGATCTTTTTCTTTTGAATTTCCAGTGCATTTAGCAAGGCAGCAGAACTAATGATGGCAGTACCATGCTGATCATCATGCATGATCGGTATTTTCAGCTGCTCTTTTAATGCTTTTTCAATGTAAAAACATTCCGGGGCCTTGATATCTTCGAGGTTGATTCCTCCAAAGGTGGGTTCAAGCGCTTTTACGATCTGTACAAATTTTTCAGGATCTTTTTCATTTATCTCTATATCAAAAACATCAATGTCTGCAAAGATCTTGAACAATACACCCTTTCCTTCCATTACTGGTTTTCCTGCTTCCGGCCCAATATTTCCGAGTCCCAAAACTGCTGTGCCATTACTTATGACACCCACTAAGTTTCCTTTGGCTGTGTACTTATATACTGCTTCGGGATCAGCGTAAATTTCCATACAAGGAACGGCAACACCGGGTGAGTATGCCAGCGATAGATCTCGTTGTGTTTTGGTTGCCTTGGTCGGTATTACTTCAATTTTTCCGGGGCGACCTTTAGAATGATAGTCTAGTGCCTCCTGTTTGCGAAGATCTTTTTGCATATTTGAAAGTTTATTCCTTATTTCTCCGGGAAGAGGGTATTAGCCCCAACTTAGATCAAAGATACAATCTTTGGTCTTCTACCAATATTTGATACCTAACGGCATTCACCGATCTTTGATATCTAAGGGCATGAAATGGCGAGCCAGGCCATCATGCCCATGCCTATTTTTATAGCGCTTTCGTCAATGTCGAAAAGAGGAGTATGCACATTTGCAGTAATGCCTTTTGATTTATTGCCAACACCTAATCGATAAAAACAAGCAGGTACCTGGTGAGAGTAATAGGCAAAATCTTCTGCCCCCATTCTTAACTCCGTTTGCTCAATATTCTCTTTACCAATATATTCCCCCGCGTTAAGCTTAGCAGTTTTTGTAAGAGCCTCATTATTTAAAACAAAAGGATATCCAACATCAATATTAATATAAATTTCTCCTCCCATTGAATGAACCAATTCTGTTGCATTTTTTTTGATTATCTCATGTGCCTTAAAACGCCATTCTTCATTCATGGCCCTGAAAGTGCCCATCAGCTTAACTTCAGATGGAATTACATTCGTAGTATTACCACCCTGCACCGATGTTATCGACAATACAGAGGGATTGAAGGGATCATTGTTCCTGCTAATGACCTGTTGTAATGATATGATGAGATGTGATGCAATCAGGATCGTATCAGTTGTTAGATGAGGTGAAGCTGCATGGCCACCCTTACCTGTAATGGTGATATAAATTTCATCTGCGCTTGCCATTACCATACCATCACGAAAGCTAAGTTTGCCAACTGGTAGAGAAGGATGAACGTGTAAGGCAAAAATGCTACCCGGAGTTGGTTCATCAAGTACGCCTTCTTTGATCATTATGCTGGCACCACCAGGATTACGCTCTTCGCCTGGTTGGAAGATCAGTTTTATTGTTCCTTCCCATTCATCTTTGGTTTCTTGTAAAATCTTTGCAGCACCCAACAAACAGGTGGTATGCACATCGTGGCCGCAAGCGTGCATGATTCCCGGGTTTTGAGACTTATAATCAATATTATTTTCCTCATTAATTGGTAGTGCATCCATATCTGCACGAAGTGCAACAACTTTATCACTGGTATTTTTTCCCTTGATCAAACCAACTACACCAGTTTTGGCCATTACCGTAAAAGGAATATTCCATTGTTGTAATTTCTTTTGAATGAAATCTGAGGTCTCAAATTCCTGATAGCTCAATTCCGGATGTGAATGAATATGTCGTCGCACACCAATAAATTCATCAGCATATTCATCAGCAAGTTGTTTGATTTTTTCTTTGAGCATGTTATTTAGCGTCCTCATCCTTTACATCCTTTTCAGGTTTTATTTCTACACGTTCATTCAATAGATATATCGAAATACCTCCGAGCATATTACTTATTTGCCTTCTATATCCTTCCGCTTCCTGCTTGGTTTTGAAGTTACCAAATTTCAACTTAACATATGGCGCCTGGAAGTACATGTAAACCTTTTGTTCAGGAAACTTTTGTAGTAATTGTGTTCTTGTTTTGAAGGCAAGTTCTTTATCATTGGTTGAAAGTATCTGCAACCGGTAGCCTATAGCAGATCTTTCGAGGGTCTTTGCCATAGCTGCGTTCAATTCGGCTTCTTTTCTTCCTAGTATTTCAAGCCTGAAATCGCTGTGTACGATTACATTATTTTTGGGGATGGAATCGGTTTGTGCCTGGGTGTGCAGGCTTAGAAAAGTTAGGATAGAAATAATAATTCGCTTCATGTCTTTTTATATTTTTAATAGCCACTTTTGCCACCGCCAATATTTTCGATTGGGTGCCAGGTAGTTTTAATTTCCTGGGTATCCATTATTAAATAAGGAGATTGCCCGTCACCGGTTAACCAATTTATTTTATCGTAAAAAACTACCCTTTTCAGGTTTAAAGATCCTTTTTCCTGCATCATTTTTTTGATATCAGGTTGATGTTCGCAAAAGATTAATGCATTTACATCCATGTGGTCTGCAAAATAGGATGCCAGCTCTGATATTTTACCAGTAAGAATATTTACCACTCCGCCGGGAACATCTGAAGAATTTAATACTTCAGCAAAAGTAACCGCACAAAGCGGCCTGGAATAGGATGCTAATACCACACAGGTATTACCTCCTGCAATTACAGGCGCTATCACAGATACCAGTCCGAGCAATGAACTATCCTGTGGCGCAATAATTGAAACTACTCCTGTTGGCTCCGGCACAGAGAAATTAAAATGTGATGAAGCCACTGGATTTACTGTGCTGTTGAGCTGTTGAAATTTGTCGCACCAACCAGCATAATAGATCAACCGGTCTATAGAAAGTCCAACTTCGTTTTCAGCTTCCTGCTTTGAGGAATCCTGTTTTACCAGTTCGTCTATGAATTGTGCTTTTCTTCCTTCCAGCATTTCAGCAATGCGATAAAGTATTTGTCCACGATTAAAAGCTGCACGTCCGCTCCATCCTCCGGAAGCACTTCTTGCGGCGACTACCGCCTCCCTAAAATCTTTTCTTGATCCAAGACATACATTGGCAAGTTTTTCTCCCTTGCTATTTTCAGCTATATAATATCTGCCTGATTCAGTACGCGGGAATGCTCCTCCAATATAAATTTTATATGTCTTTAAAATTTCTAATCTCTTTGATGGAACTCCATTGCTTTGTTCTTTATCAATCTTACCGATTGCTTTTATACTCTTCTTTTGATTAGAAGAAATTGATGAGGTCTTTATTGTTGAGTTTGCCATTTGCTTTCTTTTAAGAAATTGATTGAAGAGTAAGATAAGGTAACAGCCCATGCAATCCGCCCTCTCTTCCATAGCCACTTTCTTTGTATCCGCCAAATGGAGAGGTAGGGTCAAATTGATTAAAAGTATTTGCCCAAACAACGCCTGCTCTTAATTTTGTTGTCATGTTGAAGATCTTGGAACCTTTGTCTGTCCAAACCCCCGCTGAAAGTCCGTAAGGGGTATTATTTGCTTTTTCAATCACTTCATCATCTGTTCTAAAGCTTTGAATAGCCAATACTGGTCCAAATATTTCTTCTTGCGCTATCCTGTTTGATTGTGCTACGTTGGTGAAAATAGTAGGTCTGCAATAAAACCCTTTTGTTGGTAAGTCACAAGAGCTTTGATACATTTCTGCGCCTTCCTTTTGACCTATTTTCAGATATTTATGGATGGTATCTAATTGTTGCTTTGAATTAATTGCACCAATGTCAGTATTTTTATCCATTGGATTTCCAACGATCAATGTTTCAAGCCGGTCTTTTATTTTGCGTACTACTTCTTTAAAAACAGATTCCTGTACATATAACCTTGAGCCGGCGCAGCATACATGTCCCTGGTTAAAAAATATTCCATTAATCACACCTTCTACTGCCTGGTCGATCGGGGCATCATCAAAAATAATATTGGCGGCTTTTCCACCTAATTCAAGAGTTGCCTTTTTATTTGTTCCGCTAATGACTCTTTGGATGATCTTACCCACTTCTGTTGAACCCGTAAACGCTATTTTGTTTATGTCGTGGTGATTAACGATGGCTGCACCTGTAGCGCCAGCCCCCGTAATGATGTTTACTACACCTGGTGGAAGATCGGCTTCCTGGATGATCTCTGCTAATTTTAGGGCTGAGAGGGGAGTAGTTTCAGCAGGCTTTAAAACCACCGTATTGCCTGTGGCTAATGCAGGAGCGATTTTCCATGCCGCCATCAGCAAAGGAAAATTCCATGGAATAATCTGTCCTGCAACACCCAGGGGTTGAGCATTCCTGTTAGGGAATGCATATTCTAATTTATCGGCCCATCCTGCATAATAAAAAAAATGGTTACCTACTACCGGAATATCAAAATCCCTGCTTTCGCGAATGGGTTTGCCACAATCCAGTGTTTCAACTACCGCAAGTTCCCTTGCCCTTTCCTGCACCATTCTTGCAATTCGAAAAATATATTTACCTCTTTCTTTCGGAGGCATTTTTTTCCAGTACTTATTATAGGCGTTTCTTGCTGCACTTACTGCCTTGTCCACATCTGCTGCATTCGCCTCAGCTACTTCGGATAACTTCTCTTCGTTTGCCGGGTTGATGGTATCAAAATATTTCTTGCTAAGCGGCTTTTCAAACTTTCCGTTTATGAATAGATCATAGCGTGGGTCTATTTTTGCTGCAGCCCTGCTCTCAGGTGCGGGTGCATATTTTCGTGCACTGTCGAACTTTAATTTCAATGTATTATTCCTTGGTATAGACATGTTAATTCCTTTGTGGTTCATAAAAAACTTAATCTATTGAAAAATAATCCTTCCCCTGATAAACTCCTGTTTTCTCCTTCATCAGTTGCATCAACAAATCATTAGCAAGGCTGCTTGCTCCAAACCTGAACAAATGATTATTCATCCAATCTTCACCGAGAATTTCATTGAGCATTACAAGATAATGTAAGGCAAGCTTCGATTTTGATATTCCACCCGCAGGCTTCATACCTATTTTCTTGCCGGTACTAAAATAGAAATCCCTGATCGCCCCAAGCATCACCAATGTGACAGGCATTGTAGCTGCAGGAGTAACTTTGCCAGTAGAGGTTTTAATAAAATCTGCCCCGGCATACATTGCAATATCGCTTGCTCTTCGTACCTTATCATAGGTTACCAGTTCACCTGTTTCAAGAATTACTTTCAATCTTGCCTCACCGCAGGCTTCTTTGATTGAAGCAATTTCATCAAAGACAAAATTATATTCTCCCTCCAGGAATTTGCCCCGACTTATCACCATATCAATTTCATCTGCGCCATTTTGAACGGCAAATTTTGTGTCGCTTATCTTCACACTATGTGGTTCCTGGCCACTTGGAAAACCGGTAGCTACGGAAGCAACTTTTACCCCAGAGCCTTCTAAGGCTTTCTTTGCTGTTTTTACCATGGAAGGATAGACACATACAGCCGCAACGGTTGGTAATCCCGGGTAGGTATCAAGCAGGTGCATGGCTTTATAACACATCTGTTTTACTTTGCCTTCAGAATCTTTTCCTTCCAGGGTGGTGAGATCGATCATGTTCAGGGCAAGCATTAACCCATTAACTTTTGTTTCTTTTTTTATGCTTCTCTTAGTAAACCGGGCAGCCCTTTCTTCAATCCCAACCTGGTCAACACGGGGAGAAAGATTAAAACCTGCCTGCCGGAATATAAGACCTGGGGTAACGGTTGTTTTTACTGCCATATGATTAATTGTAAAGGATCAAAATTAATACAATTGTATTGGATGAGGATGAATATGAGGATTTGTGTTTTCTATCTGTCTATGTGACTATGTGGTTATTCTCAGACCAATTTCCAGTAACTTTCAATTTTCAATTGAGAATTATGAAACAGATTGCTGAATCGGAACTTATTATAAATAAACGTGGGGCTATTTATCACCTGGACGTAAGGCCTGAAGAAATTGCTACTACCATTATCCTTGTTGGTGATCCTGGCAGGGTTAAAGAAGTGACTAAACATTTTGATAAGGTCGAATTTCAATTACAACATAGGGAGTTTATAACACATACCGGATACATCGGTATAAAAAGATTGTCTGTGGTAAGCACTGGCATTGGGCCCGATAATATAGATATTGCATTGAATGAATTGGATGCACTTGTTAATATTGATTTTGAAACAAGAACAATTAAACCAACCATTACTTCATTAAATCTGCTTCGCTTTGGAACTTCCGGAGCATTGCAGGAAGATATTCCTGTGGATAGTCTTGTAGCAGGTACACATGGGCTTGGCCTGGATAATGTTATGCATTATTACCGCACCGAAAACAATGAGGAGGAATTGCAACTGCTGCATGATTTTAAAGCACATACAGGGCTTGCATCAGATAACATTTCACCTTATATTTTTTCTGGTAATGAAGTATTGCTGAGCCATTTCAAAAAAGAGTATCATCATGGAATTACTGTTACCTGCCCCGGTTTCTATGGGCCGCAGGGAAGAATATTAAGGATGGAACTTGCGTACCCTGGGCTGGTTGATAAGCTGACAACTTTCCGTTCAGGCGATCATCATATTTCAAATTTCGAAATGGAGAGCTCAGCAATATATGGAATTGGAAGAACATTGGGGCACAAATGCGTGAGCCTGAATGCTATTGTAGCAAATAGGGTCAGAAAAGAGTTTTCTAAAGATGGTGCAAAGGCGGTAGAGAATTTGATACAGAAATCATTGGGTAAATTAAACGATTCTGAGATTTAGTTTATCCAGATGCTCACCGAAAGGAATAAGAAAGTCTCCTGGCAACCGCCTTCTATTCCTGCCCGTTTATCTAAAGGAAAGATTAACTTTAGATACAATACCTGGAATGCAAAATTTCAACAATCAAAATATTGACATTAAAGATCTTTTCCTGCAACGATTGATATTAACCTGTTGCATACTGGGTTTGTTTTCATTGCGTGTCTCCGCCCAAAGCTGCCCTCCCAATATTGATTTTGAGGATGGAAATTTCAACGGTTGGACCTGTTACACCGGTTATACAACTGCCGCGTCCGGATATAATGAAATAATCATTACTCCTTCAGGTGGTCCTATACCCGATCGTCACACTATGTATTCCGCCGCAAATAACAGCAATGAATCGGATTTTTATGGCGGCTTCCCTGTACTATGCCCTAACGGTAGTGCTTACTCGGTGAGGCTCGGAAATAACAGCGGTGGTGGTGAAGCAGAAGGACTATCTTATCAGTTTACCATACCTGCAAACAGGAACACGTATGCACTGATCTATCATTATGCGGTGGTATTCCAGGATCCTAATCACCTGGAATATCAACAACCCCGATTGGTTATAGAAGTAACCAATGTTACTGATAATAGCCTGATCAGTTGTTCTTCCTTTACTTTTATTCCCTATGGTTCAACCCTGCCAGGATTTTTTATTTCACCCCAGTCAGATACAACTCCGGTTTGGTGTAAGCCCTGGTCGGCGGTTACAATCAATTTAAATAACATGGCGGGTAAAACGATCCAATTATTCTTTAAAACCGCGGATTGTACATTTCGTAAGCATTTTGGTTATGCTTACCTGGATGTGAACTCTGAATGCAGCAATGAATTTACCGGGGCAACTTATTGTCCGGATGATACTGTTGTAACCGTCATAGCACCTTACGGCTATCAAAACTATACATGGTTCAACAACAATTTTTCACAAGTACTGGGTAATCAGCAAACGATAAACTTTACGCCTCCGCCTCCAGCCGGCACTACCATTGCCGTTGAATTGATACCTTATAATGGATATGGTTGCCAGGATACTTTATATGCAAGGCTGGTAGATACATTAAAGGTGAAGGCTGATGCCGGTTCAGACAAGGTCTCCTGTAATCAAAATCCTGTAATGATAGGTGTAAACTCAAAACCCGGGGAGTCGTATAGCTGGAGCCCCAATAACGGGTTATCCAACCCGGGTATTGCCAACCCTTCAGCCGGGCCTTCCACAACAACCGATTATGTGTTAACTGCCCGAAGTTCCGGTGGCGGCTGTGTCAGCATGGATACCGTTATCATCAAGGCATCCATAATAGACAGTTCGATGCAGTTACTTGGCAAAAGTGGTTTTTGTACAACCAGCAACGATAGTGCAGTGCTGGTTGTTCAACCAACAGCCTCTATTCAATGGTATAAAAATTTGCTTCCGGTAACGGGGGCTATGCAATCAAAATACCGGATCACCCAGACAGGAAATTATTATGCAAAACTCATCAATTCCGACGGCTGCCAGGTATTTACAAGAACGCAACCTATAAAAATAGAATCGCCTGTACCGGGCACGGCATATTCAGTGAAGTATGCGGTGGTAAATATTCCACTTCCTCTTGCATCCAGGAATTTTGGCGTTAATGTTCTTTGGAAACCTTCAACCTTCCTGGATAATTCAACGGTAATTAATCCATTGTTCAAGAGCCCGATAGTTGAAGATATAATGTACACGATAGAGATAACAACTGCAAGCGGATGCCTGACTGTGGATACACAATTGGTAAAAACCATTAAAGAGGTACAGATCTTTGTACCGAATGCATTTACACCTAACGGTGATGGTATAAACGATAAGATTAAACCCATTATGTATGGTGTGAAAGAATTAAGGTCTTTCCGCATATATACCCGGTGGGGGCAATTGGTGTATGATATGCAACCAAATGAAGAGGGATGGGATGGCAGGATCAAAGGGATATTTCAAACCACCAACACCTATGTTTGGGTGTTAGAGGCCGAAGGCCTGGATAACAGGATCTATCTTAAAAAAGGAAGTATTGTTTTAATTAAATGATCCTGGTATGATCACGTTGCGGTCGGGGCGCTTCCAGCGACCTGAACGCTAAACCTCTAGTGTTCCCAATTTATTCTATTGTTCTTCTCAAACAAGCTTTTTGCTCATTTAGCGTTCAGGTCGCTGGGAGCGCCCCGACCGCTGACCCCCGACCGCCGACCGCTAATCTCTATGCACTTTCTTTCCCGTGGCATTGCTTAAACTTCTTGCCACTACCACAAGGACAAGGATCGTTCCTTCCCACTTTAGGACCGACTCTTATAGGTTCGCGTTTAACAGGTTCTGAGGGGTCGATATAATCATTTTCCTGTGAAAGATATTCAGGGCCACCTGCGCCAGCACCTGCGAACTCTTCTTTTCTTTGGCGCATCTTACTCATGTCTGTTTTCTGTTCGCGACCTTCTTTTAACCCACGTTGGGTTTGTTCAACAGGGATCTGGCAATGGGCGAGGAAGCTTACAATATCTTTATTTACCTCTTCAACCATTTGTTTGAAGGCATTAAACGCTTCGATCTTATAAATAACGAGGGGATCTTTTTGTTCCAGTCCGGCATTTTGAACACTGTGACGCAGATCATCCATTGCTCTTAAATGTTCTTTCCACTCATCATCGATGAGGGCAAGTGTAATGTTTCGTTCCAGTGCATTCGTTAACTCAGCGCCTTCAGTCCGAATCGTTTTTTCCAGGTTCGCTATTGCCTGCATTGCTTTTTTCCCATCCGTAAATGGTACCGCAACATTTTCAATGTGATTACCCTGTTCTTTCCTGATATTTTTGATAACCGGCAATGTTTGCTCGTTCATTGCCTTTGTTTTCTGATTATAATGAGATTTAGCTTCCTCATATAATTGATCAGAAAGAATATGCAG